>CAIPBW010000389.1 GCA_903863395.1 uncultured beta proteobacterium | reverse complement strand
TCCAGCAACTCGTGTTCCACGCGCATGGTGCACAGTGGCAGCTTCCTTTGAGCCGTAAATGCGCGGTTGGTCTCGACTTGGGTGATAACGATCTTGGCCTTGGGCCCATGGGCGGGCTCCAGCGTACCCGTGGCACCTGCGGCAAACGCCCCGTCAATGGAGGCCGCTTTCACTTCCGGGTCCCAGATCGACCAGCTACCAACGGTGGCGTACATGGCAAACACTTTCTGCGCCGGTGCGAAGATGACAATTTGCTCTTCAAATTGCATGCTGACCTCCAACTTGATCGTTGTACTTCACCAAGTCACCGGCATTGGCACGCGAGCCGCGCCAAGCCCTGCTGCGCTCAGGTGGAGAGTTGCAGCCAGGCTTTGTCGAGGCGTTTGACGCTTACCGGCTGGGGGGTGCGCAGTTCTTGTGCGAAGAAGCTCACGCGCAATTCTTCGAGCAGCCAGCGGAACTCCTGCATGCGCTCGTCCACCGCGCCCTTACGCTCGGCCACCAGGCGCCAGTAGCGCTGCTCCTGGGGGCGCAGTTCGGCCAAGCGGGCGGCGTCGCGCGCCGGGTCGGTGCGGTGCTTGTCCAGGCGCAGCGTGATCGCCTTGAGGTAGCGCGCCAGATGCTGCAGCCGCTCCCATGGCGTGGCTTGCAAAAAGCGCTTGGACACCAACCGCTGCAACTGCTGCGTGGCATCGGCCACGGCCTCGGGTGCGCTGCGGGTGTCCTTGATCTTGCGCGCAGCGCTGGCGTACTCCAGCAGAATCAACCCGGCCAGACGCGCCACCTCGTTGGCAATCAGCGTCAGACGCCCACGCCCCTCGTCGATACGGCGCTTGAACGCAAACTCGTCGGTGGGCAACGGCTCGAGCAAAAACGCCCGCTCCAGCGCTACGGCAATGATCTGCTCGCGCAGTTCCTCCAGCGTGCCCCCACCGCTGCCGTTGTCCGCCTTGCCAACCGACATGAAAGTCACGGCCATCTTCTGCAGGTCAGGTATGCTTTTCTCCAGGTACTTGATGGCGTCCTTGATCTGCAGGGCAAACAGGCGGCGCAATCCGGCGCGGTGCCGTGCAGTGGCCACCTCGGGCTCGTCAAACACTTCGATGGTGACGGCGTCACCCGCGTCGATCAGCGCCGGGAAACCAATCAGCGTCTGGCCACCCTTGCGGATTTCCAGCAGCTCAGGCAACTCGCCAAAAGTCCAGGCCGTATGGCGCTGCCCCGGCTGCACAGGCTCAGGCGTCGCTATGGGTTTGCTCGCGCCGTGCGCCTGCGGAGGCGGCGTTTTCGCCTTGTCCTGCTTCAAGTCCGACGCTGCGGACGGGGTGGGCGCTGGAGCTTCCACGCCGGTGTGTTGCGCCAGTTTGAGCTGGGCCAGCGCCTGAAACGCGCCGCGTGCCTGCTTGCCCCATTCGGCCTTGAGCGCCCCCAGGTTGCGCCCCTGCGCGAGCTGGCGGCCGTGCTCGTCCACCACCCGAAAGTTCATGAAGAAATGCGGGCTGAGCATGTCAACCTTGATGTCGGCGCGCACGATGTCGAGCGACGTGGCCTCGCGCACCAGCTTGAGCACGGCGTCCACCAGCGAACCCGCGCCAAATTTCTGCGCATCGTTGAGCAGCTCGGCAAAGCGGGTGGCAGTTTCGGGCAGCGGCACCAGGCGCGAGCGTGGCCGCTGGTGCAGCGTCTTGAGCAGGGCCTGAACCTTCTCCTTGAGCATGCCCGGCACCAGCCATTCGCAGCGCTCGTCGTTGACCTGGTTGAGCACAAACAGCGGCACGGTCACGGTCACGCCGTCGCGCGCGTCGCCGGGCTCGTGCAGGTAGGTCGCAGCACAGTCCACCCCACCCAACCTCACGGTCTTGGGGAAAGACGCGGTGGTGATGCCCGCCGCCTCGTGGCGCATCAGTTCTTCGCGCGTCAATTGCAGCAAGCGCGGTTGGCGCTTGACCTCCTCGCGGTACCAGCGCTCCAGGCTGTAGCCGCTGCACACGTCCGCCGGAAGCTGCTGGTCGTAAAAGGCGTAGATCAGCTCGTCGTCCACCAGCACGTCCTGGCGGCGCGCCTTGTGCTCCAGGTCTTGCACCTGTTTCACCAGCTTGTGGTTGGCCGCAAGAAACGGCAGGCTGGTCTCCCAATCCTGAGAGACGAGCGCTTCACGAATGAATACCTCGCGCGCCGCGTGCAAGTCCACCCGGCTGTAATTGACCCGCCGCCCGCTGTACACCACGATGCCATACAGCGTGGCACGCTCCAGCGCCACCACCTCGGCCGCCTTCTTCTCCCAGTGCGGGTCAAGCAACTGCTTGCGCAACAGATGGCCCCCCACCTGTTCGATCCACTGCGGCTCGATATTGGCAATGCCGCGCCCAAACAAACGCGTGGTCTCCACCAACTCCGAAGCCACAATCCAACGCCCCGGCTTCTTGCTCAGGTGCGCGCCCGGATGGGCAAAAAACTTGATCGATCGGGCCCCCAAATACTCGCCGCTCTGCCCCTCTTCAAGCTTGCAGCCAATATTGCCCAGCAACCCCGACAGCATCGACAAATGCAGTTGCTCATAGCTGGCCGGCGTAGTGTTCAAACGCCACTTGTGCTCCGCCACCACCGTATGCAACTGGCTGTGAATGTCCTTCCACTCGCGCAGCCGGCGGATGTTCACAAAGTTCTGCCGCAGCAGTTGCTCGTACTGGCGGTTGCTCAACTTATGTGAAGCTGCGGGGGCAGGGCCTGGGGCCGTGGGCCGGGGTGCGGGGGGTGACGAAATTGAGCTACGCGACGAGGACCCCCCCGCACCCCGGTTCGCGGCCCCAGGCCCTGCCACAGCAGCGTCACTGCCACCACCGCGCCCATCGTGAATCCACTTCCACAACTTCAGATAGCCCGTGAACTCGCTCTTGTCGTCATCAAACTTGGCATGCGCCTGGTCGGCCTGCTGCTGCGCGTCCAGCGGCCGGTCGCGCACATCCTGCACGCTCAGTGCCGAGGCAATCACCAGCACCTCGTCCAGCGCATTGCGACTGCGTGCCTCCAGAATCATGCGCCCCACCCGCGGGTCCAGCGGCAAACGCGCCAACTCCTGCCCGGTGGCAGTCAACTCGTTGGCATCGTCCACCGC
>CAIPBW010000388.1 GCA_903863395.1 uncultured beta proteobacterium | reverse complement strand
GCCGCGCCCCTTGAGGTAGTCAACCGCGCGGCTCGAGTCCTTGAGTGCCTTGCGGTAGGCTTCGCCCGCTTTTTCCAGCACGTCGCTGAGGCTGCTTTGCTTTTGGCGCTGCTCCAGCACGCGCGCCCGGTCTTCGGGCGAAGCGTGCTCTTCGGGCACCTGCATGCCGTACTGCTGGGCCAGGTCCTTGACCGCTTCGACAAAGCTCATACCGGCGTGGTCCATCAAAAAACTGATGGCGTTGCCGTTCTTGCCGCAGCCAAAGCAATGGTAGAACTGCTTGGCCGGACTGACCGAAAACGAGGGCGACTTCTCTCCGTGAAACGGGCACAGGCCCATGAAGTTGGCCCCGCCCTTTTTAAGCTGCACATAGCGCCCGACAATCTCGACCACATCGGCGCGGGCGAGCAGTTCCTGCAGGAAGCTTTGCGGTATGGCCATGTCAGTTGTCGGCTACGGATTGGGCGTGGTGGGCCCTCAGTCCTTCTTGGGTTTTGGCAGACGGCCCATCAGGTAAAACTCGGGATTGGGCAACATGCCCGACATATTGGCCATGCGGTTGGACAGGCCAAAGAAGGCAGTGATGGCACCAATGTCCCAGATGTCCTCGTCGCTAAAGCCGTGCGCGTGCAGGGCCGTGAAATCGGCGTCCTCCAACTTGTCGCTCTCCAGACAGACTTTCATGGCGAAGTCCAGCATGGCGCGCTGGCGTGGGGGAATATCGGCCTTGCGGTAGTTGGTGGCTACCTGGTCGGCCACCAGCGGCTTCTTTTCGTAAATGCGCAGAATCGCGCCGTGCGCCACCACGCAATACAGGCAGTGGTTGGCAGAACTGGTGGTGGTGACGATCATCTCGCGCTCGCCCTTGGTCAGGCCCGAATCCTCGCGCAGCATCAAGGCGTCGTGGTAGGCAAAGAAGGCACGCCATTCGGCCGGGCGGCGCGCCAGCGTCAAAAACACATTGGGAATAAAGCCGGATTTTTCCTGAACTTCCAGAATGCGCGCCTGAATGTCGGCGGGAAGATTTTCCAGTGTGGGTGCGGGATAGCGGGACATGGCGGTTTCTCCTGGGCAAGTGTTTGCCACATTATCCGTCGGCCTGGGGCCGCAGACCTTGCGGGTGCGCGGTCTTCAAGCCGCGTCGCTGGGCACAGAGAAGTAGTACGAGAGGCGTTGCTGCGGGTTGAGCCACTCCAGCACGTCGCTGGGTAAGGTGCTGGGGCGAATCGCCTCGGTGATCTTGACGCCCGGCTCGGTGGAGAGTTCCAGCGTGGGGGCTTCTTCTTTGGCCACTTCCGGGCTGTAAAGCAGCACTTTGGGTAGCAGGCTGGTTGGGCCCGGCGACACCACCAGTGCCAGCGCGCCGTTGCTCAACTGCACCAGCGTGCCCGGAGGATAGACCCCCAGCAGCTTGATCAGCGCACTGAGCAACGCCGGGTCGAATCGGGACGCTTCGTTGCGGTACATGAACGAGAGCGCCTCGGCGGGCATCAGCGGATCACAGTCCGTGGCCTGCGGCGAGCACAGCTCTTCGTAGCGGTCCACCACCGACAGAATACGCGCGCTGTGCGCGGCGTCCTTCTTGCCTTGGGGCCAACCCGAGCCGTCAACCGCTTCGTGGTGATCGGCGATGGTGGCCAGGGCCTCCTTGCTGAACGCCCCGGACTGTGCCGCCAGCTTCACGCTGAAGGGCACGTGCTGGCGATAAAAATCTTCTTCAAACTTCTTGCGCTTGCTGATTTTGAGAATGCTCAAGGGGATTTCTGATTTGCCGCAATCGTGCGCCAGTGCGGCCAGGGCCAGGTCGGACAGATCTTTCTCGTTCAGGCCCGAGACCTTGCCCAGCAGCATGCACAGCGTCATGGTGTTGAGTGCATGAAACTGAGGCCCCTGCCCCTTGCGGTCGCCCAGCAGGTGCAGCAGGATGTCCTGCCCCTGGGTGATTGTGGCGGCGGTTTGGCGCGAGAGCTTGGCCAGGTCTTCGCCGGCCGACTTGGGCGAACGCGACAGGCCCACCAGCGCCTCGCGCGTGGCGCTGGCGGCCGCGTCCCACGCGCGCTCGGCACGCGCGGCGGCGTCCTTTTGTACGCGCAGCTTGTCCTTCTTGGCCTTCTCCAGGGCCAGTACTTCGGTGTTGAGTGCTGTCTGTTCCTGGCTGCTCGGAGCGGTAGATGGGCTGCTGCCCATGCGGGCCACCGGGGGTGCGGCGCGCAGCGGCGCGGTGCTCATGTCCGGGTAGTAAAACAGGCGACCGACAAGGTCCAGCGTCTGGAGGATGGCGACGTCCTTTTCGGTCTCGACCAAGAACCGATCCGACAAAAATGGATGCTCGGTCCACTTCACATTCAGCCAGACGTACACACCCTTGGCGACTTGCGCGGCTTCAATCGGAACGGGGTTGCCAGGTTTCTTCCACATGCGCCGACTATACCGAACAGCCGCACGCGCAACGGTTCGGGGGCCGCCTTGTCTACGGTTGCGTGCCTGTGCCCTTGCGCCAGCGGCCCAGCCACAGGGCCACGTCGTCAACATAGGTAAACACCGCCGGTATCACCAGCAGGCTCAGGAAGGTGGAGGTGATCAGGCCACCGATCACGGCAATCGCCATCGGCGCGCGAAAGCTGGTGTCCGACGCGCCAAAGCCGATGGCAATCGGGGTCATGCCCGCTGCCATGGCGAGCGTGGTCATCACAATCGGGCGTGCGCGTTTGCGGCAGGCGTCCATCAGCGCGTCCCAGCGGTTCATGCCGTGTGCGCGGCGCGCCAGGATGGCGTACTCGACCAACAGGATCGAGTTCTTGGTGGCCACGCCCATGAGCATGATCAGGCCAATCAGCGAGGGCAGCGAAAAGCTCTTGTTGGCCAGCAGCAGCCCGACAAAGGCCCCGCCCAGCGACAGCGGCAGCGCCGTCAGAATCGTCACCGGGTGCAATAGATTTTTGAACAGCAGCACCAGCACCACGTAGATGCACAGCACGCCGGTTGCCATGGCCAGGGCAAAGCTGGCAAAGAGTTCGCCCATCACTTCGGCGTCGCCAATCTCCACCACCTTGACGCCCGGGGGCAGCCGCTTGATGGCGGGCAAGTCCAGCACCGCCTTGGCCACCTCGCCCAGCGGCAAGCCCGAGAGTTCAATCTCGAAGTTGATGTTGCGCGAGCCGTCGTAGCGGTCAATCACCGCCGGCCCGCCCGCCACTTCGAGCGTGGCCACCTGGCTGAGCATCACCGGCCCCTTGATGCCGGGCACCGTCAGGCGGCCCAGCAGTTCCAGGTCGGTGCGCGCGGCAGTGTCGAGCTTGACCACAATCGGAACCTGGCGCTGGCTCAGGTTGAGCTTGGGCAGGGCGGTGTCGTAGTCGCCCACGGTGGCAATGCGCAGCGTGTCGGCAATGGCGGTGGTGGTCACACCCAGGTCGGCAGCGCGTGCAACGTCAGGGCGCACGGCAATTTCGGGCCGCACCAGGCTGGCGCTGGAGGCGATGTTGCCCAAACCGGGGATGGTGCGCAGGCCGCTCTCCACCGTGTGCGCGGCGGCGTTGAGTGCCTGCGGGTCGTCGCCCGTGAGCGCCAGAATGTACTTGGCACCGTTGGACGCGCCCAGCCCGACCTTGCTGCGCACGCCCGGCAGCGGCTCCAGCGCCACGCGGATATCTTTCTCAATGGCTTGCTTGTCCGGGCGCGCGCCGCGTTCATCGAGCAGGATCGTCAGGGTGGCCAGGCGCGTTTCGGCGGCGGTGGGCATATAGGGGTCGCTACCGGCAGTGCCGCCGCCGATGGTGGTGTACACGCTTTTGATGTGCGCCACCTGCGCCACCAGCGTTCGTGCTGCTTCGGCAGCGCTGCGCGTTTGCGTCAGGGTGCTGCCGGGGGGCAACTCCAGATAGACCTGGGTTTGCGAGATGTCGTCGGGCGGAATGAAGCCCTGGGGCAGCAGCGGAATGAGGCCGAGCGACCCCACAAAAAACGCCACGGCACTGGCTGCCGTGATAAAGCGGTGGCGCACGCACCACGCCGCCCAGCGCATGTACACACCCATCCAGCGCGGCTCGTGGTGCGCGCTGACGATGGGCTTGAGGATGTAGGCCGCCATCATCGGCGTGAGCACCCGCGCCACCAGCAGCGAAGCTGCCACCGCCAGCGCCGCTGTCCAGCCAAACTGCTTGAAAAAGCGCCCGGCAATGCCGCTCATGAAAGCGGTGGGCAAAAACACGGCGATCAACGTGAAGGTGGTGGCAATCACCGCCAGGCCAATTTCGTCGGCGGCTTCCATCGCCGCCTGGTAGGGGCTCTTGCCCATGCGCAGGTGGCGCACGATGTTCTCCACCTCCACAATCGCGTCGTCCACCAGAATCCCGACCACCAGCGAGAGCGCCAGCAACGTGATCACGTTGACCGAAAAGCCCAGGTAATGCATGCCGATAAAGGCCGGAATGGCCGACAGCGGCAGCGCCACGGCCGATACCAAAGTGGCGCGCCAGTCGCGCAAAAACAGCCACACCACCACCACCGCCAGCAGCGCGCCCTCGTAGAGCAGGTGCATGGAGCCGGTGTACTCTTCCTGCACTGGGGTGACGAAGTTGAAAGCCTCGGTGATCACCACCTCCGGGTGCTGCTGGCGTAACTCGGCCAGCGCCACTTGAACGGCTGCGCCCACCTCCACTTCGCTGGCGCCCTTGCTGCGTGCGACTTCAAAGCCCACCACCGGCGCGCCATTGAGCAGGGCGGCCGAGCGCGGCTCGGCAATGGTGTCGCGAATGGTGGCAACCTGGTCGAGGTGGATGCGCCGTCCGTCGCTGAGTGCAAATTCCAGGTGCCCCAGCTCCGAGGCCGAGGCCACACCGGCCAGGGTGCGTACCGACTGCTCGGCACCGCCAATGTCGGCGCGCCCGCCGGCCAGATCGAGTTGCACCTGGCGCAACTGGCGCGACACGTCGGACGCGGTGGCACCCAGCGCCTGCAGGCGTGCCGGATCCAGCGCCACCTGCACCTGGCGGTCGACGCCGCCCACGCGGCCAATGGCACCCACGCCGCGCACCTTGAGCAGCCGTTTGGCAATGGTGTTGTCGACAAACCAGCTCAATGACTCGTCGTCCATCTGGGGCGAGCCCACGGTGTAGGCCAGCACCGGTTGCCCGGAGAAGTTGAGCTTGTTGACCTGCGGGTCGCGCAGGTCCGAGGGCAGGTCGGCGCGCACCCGCGAGACGGCCGAGCGCACGTCGTCAAGCGCTTCCTGGCCCGGCTTTTCGATACGGAACTCGGCCGTGATCAGCGCCACGCCGTCCTGCACCTTGGTGTAGGTGTGCTTGAGCCCGTCGAGCGTGGAAATGCTGTACTCGATCTTGCGCGCCACGTCCGACTCCATCTGCGCCGGAGCGGCACCGGGAAGCGTGGCGATCACGCTGATGGTGGGCAGATCGAGGTCGGGAAACTGCTGCACCTTCATCGCCTGGAACGAGTACAGGCCAGCAAAGGTAAGCAGCACAAACAGCATCGAACCCGCAATCGGGTTCTTGATCGACCAGGCCGATACGTTCATCGCAGTCGCTCCTTATTTCGTAGCGGCTGGCGCGGGTGTCGCAGAGCTTGGAGGATTGTTGTTGATGCGAACGGTGTCGCCGTCGCTGAGAAAGCCCGCACCGGCCACGGCAATGGTGGCGTCAGCACTGAGCCCCTGGGTGACCTCCACCTGCTCGCCCACGCGGCGTCCCACCTCCACCTTGTGCTGGCTGACCCGGTTGTCGGGGGCGACCTTGAACACGTAGTTGAACCCGTCGCGCGAGACCACCGCCTGCTGCGGCACGGTGAGCGCACCGCTGGCACCCAACGCAAACTCGCCGCGCGCAAACATGCCCGGCAGGGCCTGCCCGAGCGTGCTGCTGCGTGGCAGCGGTGCCAGATCCACATAGACCAGGGCGGTGCGGGTTTGGGGGTCGACCGTGGGCGCAACCGTGCGCACCTTGCCGTTCAAGCGCGCGCCGCTGGCGGCGGTGATGGTTGCGCGCGTGCCCACGCTCAGGCGGCCAAGCTCTGCCGAGGTCACTTCGGCGCGCCACTCCAGCCGCCCTTGGCGGATCAGGCGAAACAGTTCGGTGCCCGCACCCACCACCGCACCCACTGTGGCATTGCGCACCGAGACGATGCCGCTGTCGGGTGCGAGCACTTGGGTGTGTTTGAGGCGCAACTGCTGCACCGCCAGCATGGCGCGGGCGCTCTCGAGCCGTGCCACGGCGGTTTGCTCGGCGGTGAGCAACAAGCTGATCTGCTGCGCGCTCATCATGCCGGTAGCCTGAAAGCTGCGCGCGCGCTCGGCGTTGGCGGCGGCATCGGCGGCCTGGGCCTGGGCCTCGGCCACACCGGCCTGGGCCTGGGCCACGTCGGCGTTTACGCTGTCGGGGGCAAACACCGCCAGCACCTGGCCGCGTTGCACTGTGTCGCCCACATCCACACGCACCTCGGCAATGCGCAGACCGTTGGCCTCGGAACCCACACTGGCGTCCTGCCACGCGGCAATGCTGCCATTGGCAGCAAGGCGCAGCGGCAAGCTGCCTTGCTGGGGCCGGGTGGTAGTGACGGTGAGAGCCGGTTTGGCCGTGGTGCCGGACTTGGCAGGCTGGGCCTGGCTGTGCCCACACGCTAGCAACAGGCACGCCGCGCCGAGCAGCGCGCGGGCAATGATGGGGCAGGGAATGGACAAAAAGTTCAGTCGGAAAGTCATGGTCAACCGCAAACTGTCAAGCAGGTAGAGAGAGCAAGCCCGGATGTTAAGCGACAACTGGACCGCTGGCGCAGGGTTCAAGTGTCACCATGGGGGTGGAGGGGAGATGGCCATAATTGCATCGTGTTACTTGGTCATGGTGAGTTTGCTGTTGCGGGGTCGAAACTGCAAATGGACCATGAGCCGTGGCGTCGCCACTGCGAGGAGCGAAGCGACGCGGCAGTCCATGTCCGTTGGCTGTCATTGCAAGCGTTGCGTGGCAATCCATGCGGGCATGAAGTCATGGATCGCCACGGCCTGACGGCCTCGCGATGACGAGGGGATGTCATTGCGAGCGAAGCGTGGCAATCCATGTCTGCCGGACTGCTTGGATTGCCGCGTCGCTGCGCTCCTCGCAATGACCGGGAGATTGCTTGATCTGACCCGCAAGAAAGTTTGTAAAGTTTCAAACCAGTCCTCACCATATCGCCAGCTATTACGCGGCCAGCAGCCTCGAGTTGCAGGTGCAGCGACCTGCGCTGCGGGAGCGGCTGGACGTGGATGTGGCGGTGGTGG
>CAIPBW010000387.1 GCA_903863395.1 uncultured beta proteobacterium | reverse complement strand
GCCCGAAGCGATTGAGCAATTGGTTGAGGGCGTGCGTGATGGCGAGGTGTTTCAGACGCTGCTGGGTGTGACCGGCTCGGGCAAGACCTTCACCATGGCCAACGTGATTGCCCGCCTGGGGCGACCGGCGATTGTGTTTGCGCCCAACAAGACCCTGGCGGCGCAGCTCTACAGCGAGTTTCGCGAGTTCTTCCCCCGCAACGCCGTGGAGTACTTTGTCAGCTACTACGATTACTACCAGCCCGAAGCCTACGTTCCCCAGCGCGACCTGTTCATTGAAAAAGACTCGGCCATCAACGAGCACATCGAACAGATGCGCCTGTCGTGCACCAAGAGCGTGTTGGAGCGGCGCGATGTGGTGATAGTGGCCACCGTGTCGGCGATTTACGGTATTGGCCAGCCCGAGGCGTACCACAAGATGGTGATGACTTTGCGCACCGGAGACAAGATGGGCCAGCGCGACCTGATTGCGCAACTGGTGCGCATGCAGTACCAGCGCAACGACATGGACTTCAGCCGTGGCGTCTTTCGCGTGCGCGGCGACACCATCGACATCTTTCCGGCCGAGCACAGCGAGATGGCGATCCGCCTGGAGTTGTTTGACGACGAAATCGAGTCGCTGCAGTTGTTTGACCCGCTTACCGGGCGCGTGCGGCAGAAGATTCCGCGTTTCACCGTCTATCCCAGCAGCCATTACGTGACACCGCGCGAACAGGTGCTGGCCGCAGTGGAAACCATCAAGGTCGAGTTGGCGCTGCGCCTGAAGGAGTTTTTGGCGCAGGGCAAATTGGTCGAAGCCCAGCGCCTGGAGCAGCGCACCCGCTTTGACCTGGAAATGCTCAGCGAGGTTGGGCACTGCAAAGGCATCGAGAACTACAGCCGCCACCTCAGCGGCTCCGCGCCGGGCGAGCCACCCGCAACCCTGACCGACTACCTGCCCAAGGACGCGGTCATGTTTCTGGACGAGAGTCACGTCCTGATTGGCCAGTTTGGTGGCATGTACAACGGCGACCGCTCGCGCAAGACCACGTTGGTGGAATACGGCTTTCGCTTGCCCAGTGCGCTCGACAACCGCCCGCTCAAGTTTGAAGAGTTTCAGACCAAGATGCGCCAGGCGATCTTTGTGTCGGCCACGCCCGGGCAGTGGGAGAAGGACCACGCGGGCAAGGTGGTGGAGCAACTGGTGCGCCCCACGGGGCTGGTGGACCCCGAGGTCGAAGTGCGACCCGCCACCAGCCAGGTGGACGACGTGCTGCAGGAGATCCGCATCCGGGTGGACAAGAACGAGCGTGTGCTGATCACCACCCTGACCAAGCGCATGGCCGAGCAGTTGACCGACTACCTGGGCGACAACGGCGTCAAGGTGCGTTACCTGCACAGCGATGTCGATACCGTGGAGCGGGTGGAAATCCTGCGCGATTTGCGCTTGGGGGCGTTTGACGTGTTGGTGGGCATCAACCTGCTGCGCGAAGGGCTGGATATCCCCGAGGTCTCGCTGGTAGCGATTCTGGACGCCGACAAGGAAGGCTTTTTGCG
>CAIPBW010000386.1 GCA_903863395.1 uncultured beta proteobacterium | reverse complement strand
GTGGTCCAGGTCTGGGTGGCGCACGACTGCGGCCGCGCCATCAACCCGCTGGCGGTGGAAGGGCAGGTGCAGGGCTCGGTCTGGATGGGCATGGGCCAGGCCCTGTGCGAAGAGACGCAGTACCACAAAGGCCTGCACATGCGCGCCAATTTTCTGGACTACCGCATTCCCACCATCGTTGAGTCGCCACCGATTGAAACCTACATCGTCGAAGCGCCCGATCCCAATGGCCCGTTTGGTGCCAAGGAGGCGGGCGAGGGTTCGCTCTCGGGCTTCCTGCCCGCGCTGACCAACGCGATTGCGCACGCCACGGGCTTGCGCCTGCACGAGTTGCCCGCAACGCCCGACCGCGTATTCGATGCCTTGCAGGCGCGCCGGCGCGCGCTCAAGCTCAGCGCCGCCAAGAGCGAAGCATTGAAGAAAGTGCAGGCCTGACATGGACGCCATGACTCCTTTTGTGCTGCGCTCGCCCCAGACGGTGGACGAGGCGCTGGCCTTGCTCGCAGGCAACGCGGGCGCACGCCCGATTGCGGGCGGCACCGATCTGCTGCCCAATCTGCGTCGCGGCATTGGCGCGCCCGAGATGCTGGTGGATCTGGCTGGGATTGAAGAACTGCAGCAACTGCGCCGCGACGGGCAAGGCTGGTGGATAGGCGCAGGGGTGACGCTGCACGCGCTGGCGCACCACCCCGAGGTGCTGTCCGAATTGGCGCTGCTGGCGCAAGCCGCTGTGGCGGTCGCAGGCCCAAGCCACCGCGCGGTGGCGACGCTGGGCGGCAACCTATGCCTGGATACGCGCTGTGTGTTTTACAACCAGAGTGAATGGTGGCGTCAGTCCAACAACTACTGCCTGAAATACCGGGGCGAGGTCTGCCACGTGGCACCCCAAGGCGCGCGCTGCCACGCGGCCTGGAGCGGCGATCTGGCCCCGGCGCTGATCGCGTTGGGAGCCAGCGTGGACGTGCTCCACCGCAGTGGAGCGCGCAAGCTACCGCTCGAAGAGCTGTACCAGGACGACGGTGCCAAGGCGGTGAAGCTGGAGCCGGGTGAGTTGCTCATGGGTGTGCACATTCCCGCGCAGGCGCCGGGCATGCGCTGCGCGTACCGCAAGGCGCGGGTACGCGGGGCGGTGGATTTTCCGCTGGCCGGGGTGGCCATGCGCGTGCTGACGAGCGGCGAGGTGTTGACCGATGTGCGTGTGGCCCTGACCGGCACCAACTCGCACCCGCTGCTGTTGCAGGGCACCGAGGCACTATGCGGCAAGGCGCTGGACGATGCAACGCTGGCTGCGTTGGGTAAACTGGTGCAAAAGCAGGTCAGCCCGATGCGCAGCACCGTGACGGCGTCCAACTACCGGCGCCAGGTGGCCTCGGTGCTGGCGCAGCGTCTGCTGCGTGAACTGGCCCATCCATAATCCATTGAGCGATAGGAAGCGCCCGCATGCAAGAAAAAGAAAGTACGGTCCCCCAGCCGCAGGCAAGCAGTGAACGACGGGGGCCGTATGGACGCGCGCTCATGGCCGTGACCACATGGTTTGCCTACATTGGCGGGCTGGTTTTCATTGCCCTGGTGGTGATGTCGGTGGTCTCGATTGTGGGGCGCAAG
>CAIPBW010000385.1 GCA_903863395.1 uncultured beta proteobacterium | reverse complement strand
GTGTTCAACGACGTGGCTACTTCGGCGCGTCTGATGCAAGCCGAACACCGCAGCGGCCACGCGCAGACCCTGCAGGTTGCCATCATTGATCTGGATGTTCACCAGGGCAATGGCACGGCCAGTATCTTCCGTGACGACCCAAGCGTCTTTACCCTCTCGGTGCACGGGCAGAAGAACTATCCGTTTCGCAAGGAGCCCAGCGACCTCGACGTTGATCTACCCGATGGCTGTGGCGACACCGACTACCTGCACGCGCTGGAGCAGGCGCTGGGCGAACTTGATCGCCGCTTCCGGGCAGACCTGGTGATTTACCTCGCAGGTGCCGATCCGTTTGAAGGTGACCGCCTGGGCCGCCTGAAACTCAGCTACGAGGGGCTGCAGGCGCGCGACCGGCGCGTGTTCGACCGGGCCTGGACGCGGCGCATCCCCTTGGCCATGACCATGGCAGGCGGCTACGGTCGCCGGATTGAAGAAACAGTGCAGGTGCAGGTCAACACCTGGCGCGTGGCGCTTGAGTACTGGCGGCTCTGGCAACAGTGTTGATGTGCAAGCAATTGGGCGCACACACGACTGGCGAGCCTCGTTGTATCCGCTACACTATTCCGCAGCGCCCGGCCCACCCAGCTCTATAAGCTGTTGAATCATCGAAGGTCTGGCCGCTTCCACATACATCACCTCTGGAGACGCCATGAACCATCCACAATCACGCCGCGACCTCATCAAGACTGCAGCCGCATCGCTCATGGTGTCAGGCATGTCTTCCATCCAGGCACAAGAGGCGGCACGGCGCTTCGAGCCCAAGCCGGCCGGATGGCGCACATTTGAGGTCACAACCACGGTGCAACTGCGTGAACCCGGAGGCGATGCAACGCTGTGGTTGCCGCTGCCATCGGTGGATACGCCATGGCAACGCACGCTCGAAACCAGTTGGTCGGGCAACAGCAGCAGCGCGCAACTCGACGCCGACGGCGATACCGGCGCAAGAATTCTGGTGGCCAAGTTTGGCGCTGCCACGGCACAGCCTACCCTGGTACTTACCAACCGGGTGCAGACACAAAACCGCGCTGTGGATTGGAGCGATCACAGCGCGCGCCCGGCGGCAGACCCCGCCGAACTGCGCCGCTGGACGCAACCCAGCGAGCTGATTACCACCGACGGCATCGTGCGCAAGGTGGCGGCGCAGATCGTGTCCGGTGCCAAAACTGATCGTGAAAAGGCGCAACGCATCTACGACTGGACCATTGTCAGCACTTACCGCGAGCCCAAGGTTCGGGGCTGCGGGACGGGCGACATCAAGGCCATGCTGGAAACCGGCAACCTCAGCGGGAAGTGCGCCGACATCAATGCCCTGTTTGTGGGGCTGTGCCGCGCGGCTGGCATTCCTGCACGCGACATTTATGGAGTCCGCTTGGTGCCCAGCACCTTTGGCTACCGCGAACTGGGAGGCAACCCGACCAGCCTCAAAGGCGCGCAGCATTGCCGCGCCGAGGTGTACCTCAAAGCCCACGGATGGGTGGCGATGGACCCGGCCGATGTCACCAAGGTAATGCGCCAGGAAACCCCCGAATGGATCAAGGATGCCGGGCATCCCATCGTTACCCCTGTGCGCCGCGCGCTGTTTGGCAGTTGGGAAGGCAACTGGATGGCCTATAACAGCGCAAGCGACGTCACACTTGCCGGGACGAATCGCAGAAAGCTTGGGTTCTTCATGTACCCGCAGGCGCAAACCAGTGCGGGTGGACGCGACCCGTATGACCCCGACTCGTTTGCGTACCAGATCACGGCGCGCGAGATTACTGCCTGAGTACAGCCCGCATGTCGGCACTGACCCCAACCAAGTCGTGGGTGCCCCAGGTGCGCGGCAATAGCGCCGCAGCGTTGCTGTTGGCAGGTATTGCCGCCGTGCTGGCCTCAACCTGCTGCGTGGTGCCGCTGGTGTTGGCCGTGCTGGGAATTTCCGGGGCGTGGATCAGCCAGTTGCGCTGGCTCGCGCCTTACTCCACGCCGTTGATGGCGTTGTCGTTCGCTGCACTGGCGCTGGCCGGGTGGCGTCTGTTTCGCTCGCCCGCAGCCAGCGCTGGTGCGTGCGAAGCCGATGCCCTGGCCTGCCGCCAGATCAACAGCACAGCGCATCGCTGGTTCTGGCTGGTTGCGCTGCTGGCTTTGATTCCGGCGCTCGTGCCAATGCTTGCACAGCTGTTTTACTGAACGGGAACGCCCCATGAAAACTCTGATCTTCGCAAGCGGTCTGGCGGTGCTGCTGGGGGTGGGGGCGGCGCAGGCTGCAATACAGCGCGTCACGTTGACGGTGCCAACCATGGACTGCGAGACCTGCCCGCTTACCATCAAGGTGGCGCTGCTCAAGGTGCCGGGCGTGAGCCGGGCGGTGGTGAGCTACGCGCGTCGCACCGCCATCGTGACCTTCGATGATGCAAAGACAAATATCGCCGCCCTGACCAGAGCGACCGATGCTGCGGGCTACCCGTCGTTCCTTGCAGAAGACAAGTAGGCTCTCCTGGCCTCCAACTCGTTCCTTTGGCCGCAACCATAGGGCATATGAATATAAATACATAAGTGATTTCCCGCATTGAGTTCTCCGGGTTTCCTGTTCCAATGAAACAGCTCTGCCGGGACGCAGGCACCCAAAAAATCGTGTTGACCCACGACATAACGAGGAACATTCATGGACATGAACCGGAGAAAATTTTTCCGGGTCAGTGGTGCGGGGCTTGTGGGCTCCAGCCTGGTTGCGCTGGGCTTCTCGCCCACGGCCGCATTGGCCGAAACGCGTAACTTCAAACTGGCCCGAACAACCGAAACCCGCAGTACCTGCCCCTATTGCTCGGTGAGCTGCGGAGTGGTGATTTACACCATGGGCGACAAGGCCAAGAACGTCAAGTCATCCATCATCCACGTCGAGGGCGACCCCGATCACCCGGTCAACCGTGGCAGTCTGTGCCCCAAAGGCGCGGGCGTGATGGACATGATTCAATCCCCTAACCGCGTCAGGTTCCCGCAGGTGCGCGAGGCTGGCTCGAACGAGTGGAAACGCATATCCTGGGACGACGCGTTAACGCGCGTAGCCACCCACATGAAGGCAGACCGGGATGCCAACCTGGTCAAGACGGTGGAGAAAGATGGCAAGACCATCACGGTCAACCGCTGGAATACCACGGGCTTCCTGGTGTCGTCAGCGTCATCCAATGAATCGGGTTATCTCAGCGTCAAGATTGCGCGCAGCCTGGGGATCGTAGGTCTCGATACACAAGCACGCATCTGACACGCGCCGACGGTGTCCAGTCTGGGCCCGACTTTCGGTCGCGGATCGATGACGAATTCTTGGACTGATATCAAGAATGCCGATCTCGTTCTGGTCATGGGCGGCAATGCCGCCGAAGCGCACCCGTGCGGCTTTAAGTGGGTGGTGGAGGCGCAGCAGCAGCGCAAAGCCAAGCTGGTGGTCGTTGATCCGCGCTTTACGCGCTCGGCGGCGGTAGCAGACTATTACGCCCCGATACGAGTGGGCACCGACATTGCCTTCCTGGGCGGTGTCATCAACTACCTGTTCACCAACAACAAGATTCACCTCGACTACGTCAAGATCAACACCGACGCCACGTTCCTGGTGAAAGAGGGGTTCGCGTTCGACAACGGACTGTTCAGCGGCTACAACGAAGCCAAGCGCAGTTACGACAAGTCCACCTGGGGCTACCAGATGGGGGCCGACGGATTCGTCAAGGTGGACGACAGCCTGCAGGATCCGCAGTGCGTATTCCAGCAGATGAAGAAGCACTACGCCCGCTATACGCCCGAACTGGTGAGCAGGATCACCGGCACGCCCAAGGAGCAGTTCCTCAAAGTGGCCGAAATGCTGGGGGCAACGTCGGCGGCCGACAAGGTGGCCACCATTTGCTACGCATTGGGCTGGACACAGCACTCGGTGGGTTCGCAAAACATCCGCACCATGGCCCTGATCCAGTTGCTGCTGGGCAATATGGGGCGGCCCGGCGGCGGCATCAACGCGCTGCGCGGCCACGCCAATGTGCAGGGCATTACCGACATGTGTGCGTATTCCGAAGTGCTATCGGGCTACTTGGCTTCGCCCACCGAAGCTGACGTGGACCGCGAAACCTATTTGGCTGCGCGCACCGGCAAGCCGCTACGCCCCAACCAGATGGCGTTTACGCAGAACTTCCCCAAGTGGTTCACCAGCTTGATGAAGGCCTACTACGGCAACGCCGCCACGGCAGAGAATGCGTTTGCCTACGACTGGGTGCCCAAGCGCGACGGCGCGTACGACATCCTGGCCATGTTCGAGCGCATGCACCAGGGCAAGATGAACGGCTTCATCTGCCAGGGATTCAACCCACTGGCTTCGGTGCCTAACAAGAAGAAGCAGTCGGGCGCGCTCTCAAAACTCAAGTACCTCGTGGTGATGGACCCGCTGGAAACCGAAACCAGCGAGTTCTGGAAGAACCATGGCCCCCTCAATGATGTGGATGCCAGCAAGATCCAGACCGAAGTGTTCCGCTTCCCCACCAGTTGCTTTGCCGAAGAAACCGGCAGCTTCACCAATTCCAGCCGTGTCATTGCCTGGAAGGAAAAGGCTGTTGACCCACCCGGCGAGGCCAAGACCGACTCTGAGATCATGGCGCGCCTGTTCCAGAAGCTGCGCGCCATGTACGCCAAGGATGGCGGCATCCTGCCCGAGCCGATTGCGGCATTGGCATGGCCCTACATCAACGCCAATGCGCCAAGCCCGGCGGAAGTGCTGCGCGAAATCAACGGCAAGGCTCTGGCCGACGTATTGCCGATCCCCGCTGCCGGTGCCAAGCCCGACCCGAAAGCGCCACCGCCTACGCCCATCGCCAAGGCGGGCGAACAACTGCCAGGCTTTGCCGCCTTGCGCGACGATGGCTCCACTGCCTGCGGCAACTGGATTTATTCGGGTGCCTGGACCCAGGCCGGCAACATGACGGCGCGGCGCGATACCGCCGATCCCACCGGGCTCGGTGTGTTTGCTGGCTGGGGCTTTGCCTGGCCGGCCAACCGCCGCATTCTGTACAACCGCGCCAGTGCCGACGCCAAGGGCAAACCCTGGGACCCGTCGCGCAAATACCTGGCATGGAACGGCACGACCTGGGCCGGTGGTGCCGATGTGCCCGACATGCGTCCCGATGCCGCACCCGAGCAGGGCGTTGGTGCCTTCATCATGAACCCCGAAGGGGTTGCACGATTGCATGCCGTCGGGATGAGTGAGGGGCCCTTCCCCGAGCACTACGAGCCGTTTGAAACGCCCGTGGGCGTCAACCTGATGTGCCCGACCAACGCCAAGGCCATCAGCAATCCGGCTGCGCGCGTGTACAAGGGCGACATGGAAGCCTTTGGCAAGAAGGAGGAGTTCCCCTACGCCGCCACCACCTACCGTTTGACCGAGCACTTCCACTTCTGGACCAAGCACGCCAAGAGCAATGCCATTACCCAGCCTGCCGCCTTTGTCGAAATCGGCGAAGAACTGGCGCGCGAAAAAGGCATTCAGCACGGCGACAAGGTCCGGGTGCGCAGCAACCGTGGCGAAGTCATCGCCGCGTGCGTCGTGACCAAGCGCATCAAGGCGCTCGATGTCGACGGCAAGAAGGTACACCACGTCGGAATTCCCATTCACTGGGGCTTCAAGGGCGTTACGCAAAACGGCTACCTGGCCAACTCCTTGACACCTTTTGTAGGCGATGCCAATTCGCAGACACCGGAGTTCAAGGCGTTCTTGGTCACTATCGAAAAGGTGTAAACGATGGCCAGCCTGCAATCCCAAGATGTGCTCGCACGGTCTGCGACCACCACCCCCTCGACCCAGGTACGTTCTGCTGTGGCCCAAGTGGCCAAGCTGATTGACGAATCCAAATGCATTGGCTGCAAGGCCTGCCAGGTTGCCTGCATGACCTGGAACGACTTGCGCGACGATGTTGGCAACAACACCGGTGTGTACGACAACCCCAGCGATCTCACCGCCAACTCCTGGACCGTGATGCGCTTCTACGAGGTTGAGCCCAAGCCCGGCAATCTGGAGTGGCTGATCCGCAAGGACGGCTGCATGCATTGCCAGGACCCGGGCTGCCTGAGCGCCTGTCCTGCGCCCGGTGCCATCGTCAAGCACGCCAACGGCATTGTGGATTTCCAGTCCGAGCATTGCATTGGCTGCGGCTACTGCGTCAAGGGCTGTCCTTTCAATGTGCCGCGCATCAGCCAGGTCGACAGCAAGGCCTACAAGTGCACCTTGTGCTCAGACCGGGTTGGTGTCGGCCTGGAGCCCGCCTGCGTCAAGACCTGTCCCACCGGTGCCATCGGTTTTGGCACCAAGGACGACATGGTCGCCTATGGCGAAAAGCGCGCCACCGAACTGCGCGATCGCGGGTTTGACAAAGCGGGCCTGTACAACCCGCAGGGCGTTGGCGGCACCCATGTCATGTATGTGCTCAAGCACGCCGACCAGCCCGAACTGGTGGGCCTGCCCACCGACCCCAGCATCAGCCCGCTGGTGTCGCTCTGGAAGGGTCTGGCCAAGCCGCTGGCGGTTGCCGCCATGGCGGGGGCAGTTCTGGCAGGCTTCTTCCATTACATGAAGGTCGGCCCGGTTGAGGAGAAATCCGACGAAAAGGAAGGTGCGTGATGGCTACCAAAATGCTGCAACGCTACAACGAGCGTGAACGTCTGAACCACTGGATGGTGGTGCTGCTCTTTGCCTTGGCCGCGCTGTCGGGGCTGGCATTCTTCCACCCGAGCTTGTACTTCCTGTCCAACCTTCTCGGCGGGGGCGCATGGGCGCGTATCCTGCACCCGTTCCTCGGACTGGCGGTGGCGCTGAGTTTCCTGGGGCTGTTTGTGCGCTTGTGGAAAGACAACACAGTCACGGCGCAGGACAAGCTTTGGGCCGAGCACATGGGCGACATGATGCGCGGCGACAAGAGTGCCATGCCGCCTGCGGGTAAGTACAACTACGGCCAGAAGATGGTGTTCTGGATGACTTCCTCAAGCCTGCTGGTTCTGGTGGTGACCGGGGTGGTGTTCTGGAGCCCCTGGTTCGCGCCGTACTTTGCCATTGCATTGCAGCGTGTGGCGGTCTTGTTGCACGCTGTGGCTGCCGTGGCGCTGGTGGTGGGAATCATTGTGCACGTCTATGCGGCCATTTGGGTCAAGGGCACGATGCGCGCCATGACCCGGGGAACGGTGACCGAGTCCTGGGCCAAGGCCAACCATCCGCTGTGGCAGCAGGAAATGCACAAGGGTTCCTGAAATCCTCGGGGCACCTGTTCCGGAGCGCGGTTTTTTGGGCTAGAGTTGGTGCGCCTGCCTTGGCTCTGACGCCAAGGCAGGCGTGATTGTTTTGGCAACGAGAGAGTTCATGACTACCAACGCAACCGTGCGCATCATGTCTGCCGAAGAGATTACGGCAAACGCTGCAGGTGAACCGGCCTTTTTGCTGCTGCCCCAGCGTGGCACGGTGTTCGCTGGGCGCGCCATGCGGCTGCGCCAACTCGCTCAAGGCCACACCCTGCACGACTATCTGGTGCTGATGGCCAGCGTGGCTTTGGCGCAGGATCAGGCCTTGCTTTCTTTCCCAAGCGTTCCCGTGCCAGATACTGCTGCACTCGGGCAGGCATCCCGGCGCGGCGAGCCCCCACTGGCGGCCTGCGATTGGCCACGCGACCCGGCCTGGCGCAACGCCCTGCACGCCATTGCGCAGCGCCTGCTGCCAGAAGCGGCAGGTGCGGTACGCATCGCCCTCCAACGCATCCTTGAAGGCGACACAAATTTTCTGGAGCAGCAAGCCGACTGCCTACTCAACGGTGACATGGTCGATTTGGACCTGGCCTGCGCACCCGTGGTCGCCGCTGCGCTGCAGGTGTATTGGACGCATATGGTGCTGGAAGTCCAGCGCCTGTACCCGCCACCCATTGAGGCGTTTGGCCGCATTGGGGACGCCACCGTCTGCCCCTGTTGCGGTAGCCTGCCCGTTGCCAGCGTAACCCAGGCTGCCGGTCAGACGCCGGGCCAGCGTTATCTGGCGTGCTCGCTGTGCAGCAGCCGCTGGAACATGGTGCGCATCACCTGCAGCCACTGCAAGAGCACCGAAGGAATTGCCTACCAGTCGCTGGACCTGGCCGATGACGAGGCACAGCCGAGTCAGGCCCAGGCGGAAGGCTCCCCCAGTTCGCGCCGCGCCACGATTCAGGCCGAAACCTGTGAACGCTGCGGCCACTACCTCAAGATCATGCATTGCGAGCGCGATGCCGCGCTTGAGCCCGTGGCCGACGACATCGCCAGTCTGACCCTTGACCTGCTGGTATCCCAGGAGGGCATGCAGCGCCATGGTGTCAACCTGATGCTGCTCTTTGGCGACGGCACCAGCCACTCGGGAGAGCCGTAATGCAGCGGCCTGACGCATCCGTGGTTCACGGTACACCGGCCCAAGCCAAAGATCTTCCCTCGGTGGATCGGCTGCTGCGTAACCCGCAGGTCTTGGCGAGCATTGCCGAGCATGGGCACACGCTGGTTGCGGCGCAGGCGCGGCTGTTGCTGGAGCGTCTGCGCCAGCAGGCGCAGGCTGGCCAGCTCGATAGCGCCTGGCTGGAGCCGTCTGCCTTGGCGCAGCAACTTGCGCAACAGGTGCACACCGTGCTGCGCCCGAACATGCGTACGGTGTACAACCTCACCGGCACGGTCATCCACACCAACCTGGGGCGGGCCCTTCTGGCCGACAGTGCCGTGCAGCATCTGCTGGCCATGATGGCCGCGCCCAACAACCTCGAATACGACCTGGCCGACGGCGGCCGGGGTGACCGCGATCGCATCGTCGAAGACCTGCTGTGCCAACTCACCGGTGCGCCTGCAGCCACCGTGGTCAACAACAATGCTGCTGCCGTGCTGTTGACCATTGCCGCCCTGGCCCAGGCAGATGCCGCCAAGCGCGAAGTGATCGTGTCCCGCGGGGAGTTGGTGGAAATTGGCGGCGCGTTTCGCATGCCCGACGTGATGGCCAGCGCTGGCGCCACCATGGTTGAAGTGGGAACCACCAACCGCACCCATGCGCACGACTACGAGCGCGCCATCAACGCGCGCACCGCCCTGGTCATGAAGGTACATACCAGCAATTACCAGGTCCAAGGCTTTACCACCGCCGTGGACGAGGCCACCCTGGCAGGCATTTGCCACGCGCGTGGCGTGCCACTGGCCACCGATCTGGGGTCGGGTGCCTTGGTGGACTTGTCGCGCTGGGGTTTGCCGCGCGAACCCATGCCACAGGAAATGATTGCTGCAGGCTGCGACGTGGTCACCTTCAGCGGCGACAAATTGCTCGGCGGTCCGCAAGCGGGCCTGATCGTAGGCAGCAAGGCGGCCGTTGGTCGGATTCGCAAATTTCCGATGAAGCGCGCCCTGCGCATGAGCAAACTGCCGCTGGCCGCACTCGAGGCCACGCTGCGCCTGTACCTGCGCCCCGAAAGGCTGACCCAGGACTTGCCCACTCTGCGCCTGCTGACCCGCTCGGTGGCCGATATCGAAGCCACCGCGCACGCGCTGCTGCCCGCAATGACGCTGGCGGTCGCCCCCGGATACACGGTGAGCGTGCGGCCCTTGCTGGGTCAGATTGGCTCGGGCTCCCTGCCGGTGGAGCGGATGCCTTCTGCAGGCTTGGCGATTCACCCCGTACCCGCCAAGGGCCGGGGCCGGATGCTTGACGAACTCGCCGCTGCCTTGCGCGCCTTGCCGCAGCCGGTGATCGGCCGCATTGCCGACGACAGCCTGGTGCTCGACCTGCGCTGCCTGGAAGCACCGCAGGGCTTGATCGATCAGTTGCCTGCGCTGACAAGGCTGCTGCAATGATCGTTGGCACCGCAGGTCACATCGACCATGGCAAGACCACGCTGGTGCATGCGCTCACCGGCGTCGATACCGACCGCTTGCCCGAAGAGAAGAGGCGTGGCATCACCATTGACCTGGGCTACGCCTTCATGGATACGGCGCAGGCCGGCGAACGCATCGGGTTTGTCGATGTGCCCGGCCACGAACGCCTGGTGCACACCATGCTTGCGGGGGCAACGGGGATTGACCTGGCCTTGCTGCTGGTGGCAGCCGACGATGGCGTGATGCCCCAAACCAGCGAGCATCTTGCAGTGCTGTCGCTCCTGGGTATTGGCCAAGGCGTGGTGGCGGTTACCAAGTGCGATCGCGTCGATCAGGACCGGGTGCACACGGTCTGCCAGCAAATCCGGCAACACCTGCAAGGCACGGCGCTGGAGGCAGCCCCCGTGCTTCCCGTATCGGCCCACACCGGACTGGGCCTGGGCGATCTCAAAAACTTGCTGCTCGACGCCGCACGCCAGCAGACACCGCACCAGCGCCTGGAGCATGCATTCCGGCTCGGGGTTGATCGGGTCTTTACCCTGGACGGCACCGGCACGGTGGTCACCGGCACGGTGCACGCGGGGCAGGTGCGCGTGGGCGATGGGGTGCAGTTGGTGCCCGGCAACCAGCTGGCCCGGGTACGCAGCATCCACGCACAAAACCGCCCGACACCCCAGGCGAACGCGGGGCAGCGCTGCGCCTTGGCGCTGGTGGGCCTGGGCAAGGACGACATTGCGCGCGGGCAGTGGCTGGTGCAGCCCGATATCGCCTTGGCCACCGAGCGCATTGACGCGCGTTTGTCTCTGTGGCGCGACGAGACCCAACCCCTGCGCTCGGGCACGCCGGTACACGTCCACATCGGCGCGGAAAGCGTCTTTGGCACGGTTGCCATCCTTGAGCCAGTCGTGCTCGAGCCGGGGCAGGATGCATTGGTGCAACTGGTTCTGCGCAAACCCCTTGCCGCCTGGCATGGCGACCGCGTGATCCTGCGCGACGCATCGGCGTCGCGCACCCTGGCTGGTGGCAGCGTGCTCGATCCTTATGGCCCGGTGCGTTACCGCCGCACACCGCAGCGCCTGGCCGAACTGCACACGCTCAGTCTGCCCGACGCTGCCGAGCAACTGGTTGCGTTGCTGCAAGTCTCACCGCAGGGCGTGGATGTGCGCAAGTTTGCGCGCGCGCATGGTGCAACAGTGCCCACCCTGGCGCACGGCGTGCTGCACCAGGGCGACTGGGCAATGAGCACAGCACAGGCCGAACTTGGCGCACAGCACACGCTTGCCGCACTGGCCAGCTACCACGAGAAGCACGCCGAAGAACTGGGCCCTGACTCCGCTCGGCTGCGCCGACTGGCCCTGCCGCGTTGGCCGCTTGCGTTATGGGAGGCGCTGCTTGACGATATGCGCCGGCGCGCGCAGGTGCAGGTGCATGGTGCCTTTGTGCACTTGCCCGACCATGGGCTTGCACTTTCAGCCACCGAGCAACGCATCGCGCAAAAAGTCGCTGCCGACCTGAGCGCAGCAGGCTACGAAGGCGCGTGGGTGCGTGATCTGGCACGCAGCGCAGCCGAGCCCGAGGCGCTGGTGCGTGTCACGCTGGCACGATTGGCGCAGCGCGGCGACTTGTACCAGGTGGTCAAAGACCTCTATTACCCGCCTTCCACCATGGCCGACTGCGCGGCCAAGGTGCGCGCGATTGCGCAAGCCCACGCGGGCGAGGTAGTGGCCGCGCAGTTTCGCGATGCCACCGCTCTGGGGCGAAAGCGTGCCATTCAGATTCTGGAATACTTTGACCGCATCGGACTGCTGCGCCGCGTGGGCGACACCCACAAGCTGCGCACCGACAGCAAACTGTTTACTCAGGAAGGGCCATGAGCTTATTGGAAAATGAATTGAGACTTTCGGAGGGGAAACGATCCTGGTGGATCGGCCGGGCTTCAAACCCGGTGGGTGGTGCCATGCGCCGCCGGGTGGGTTCGACTCCCATTCCCCTCCGCCCCGGTTGGAGCAAGGCACGCGAATGACGCGGCGATGAAACCCATGCACATCGGTACGCTTCAATTTCCTGATGACTTGTTCTACCTGGTGGAGCACCAGGTATGGGCACGCGTGTCTGCCGACCATGGTGTCACGGTCGGCATCACGGCATTGGGCATTCGGGTGGCGGGCGAAATTTACATGTGCCGACCCAAACCCGTAGGGGCGGTTCTGGAGCAGGGCAAATCGGTGGCGGTGGTCGAACTGGCCAAGTCCATTGTTTCCGTGAAAAGTCCCGTCAGCGGCACCGTGCTTGAGACCAACACCCAACTCGCTACTGCTCCCGAACTGGTGCACCTGGACCCCTATGGTCAGGGCTGGATTGCCCGGCTGCAGGCCGACCAGCTGGAAGGCGACTTGGGGCACTTGCTGCAGGGCAAAGCCGTGAAACCGGCAATGGAGCACTACGCTCGGCTCTATCAGGTGGAGCAAGCATGAATACGCAGGCGCATCAAGTGGGGGGTATTGCCATTCTGTTGTGGGCCGCCGATCCCGAGCAACCTCAACTACTGGCCACTCCGTTCTTCCAGGCAGCGGCGGCGGCGGCCATGGACATTCCCGTCGAAATCTACTTCAGCGCGCGCAGCGTCCACTTGCTGGTGCCGGGTGTGGCCGAGAAGCTGCGCGCCAGCGAGAGTTTTGAAAAGACCATTCTGGAGGCCATGCAGGAGGCAGTCGCCCACGGAGCGACCTTGTACGCCTGCACCGACGCGCTGCGCGCCCAGGGGCTCGATCCCAAGCACCTTATTGCCGAATGCCGTGGTCATGGAGGTGCGGTTCAGTTCATGGCACGGGTGGGGGATGTGCGCTGGCGCGCGTTGGTGTTCTGACACGACCGACCGATCCGTTGGCAATAGCACTGCCGAGATAGCAAACAATTGCTATATTGCACAGGCTCTGCGTGGTGTAAATTCCGTCACTAGGTGCGCTCAGTGTGCGCCATCCGAATCGATGGCGGTTGGGTGTTTCCGGTCTCTTGTGCCAAGCCTCCTCGGGGCGTCGGGCAAGGGGCTTTTATAACGACATACAGGAGACAACCATGACTACCTTTCTCAACACGCTCGACGGGTAACTCGTCAATTCCGACAGCAGTTTTGCGTCGCTCAACCCAGCCACCGGCGAGACGCTGGGCCTTGCGCCCGTTTCCTCACAGGCTGGGCGTGGTCAACACCGTCAGCGGCCCGGGCGAAGTGGGCGCATGGCTGGTGAGCGATCCGGGCGTGAACAAGATCATGTTCACCGGTTCCACCGTCACCGGGAAGAGGATTGCAGAGGCGGCCGCGCGCAACATGGTGCCCGTCACGATGGAACTGGGCGGCAACGATGCGGCCATCGTTCTGCCCGACGCAGACCCCAAGGTTATGGCCATGGGCCTGTTCTGGGGTGCCTTCATCAACATGGGGCAGACCTGTGCCTGCGCCAAGCGCCTGTACGTGCACGAAAGCCTGTTTGACCAGACCGTTCAGGCGCTCAAGGAAATTGCCCAAGCCGTGCCTATGGGCAACGGCATGCAAGATGGCATGCAAGATGGCATGGTGATGGGTCCGATCCAGAACAAGATGCAGTACGACAAGGTGATTTCGCTGGTGGAAAGCGCCAAGCAGGCCGGTGCCACCATCGTCTGTGGCGGCACGGCTCCCGCCGGCCCGGTGCTGCCCATCATCAAGTACAGCAACATCGATGACGCCGTGGCCAGCGCCAATCGCCTGTCGGCCGGGTTGGGTGCGTCGGTGTGGTCGTCGGACGTGGAACCCGCAACGCATAGTTGGACATCAACTTTCGCTCCGGTTCAATAGTTGCAAAAAGCCTGTCAAGGCAGATCGTAGCCGTAGGCTTTGATGATGGCTTGGGCTTTGTCGCCCTTGAGAAACTTCAGAAACGCTTGCGCTGCTGCCTTGGCGCTGCCACGGTTGAGCAGGACAGCGTCCTGGCGGATGGGTTGGTGCAGGCGGGGCGGCACCAGCCAGGCCGAGCCATCGATGCGGCCGTCCTTTTGCACCTGCGACAGCGCCACAAAACCAAGCTGGGCATTGCCGCTCTGCACAAACTGGTGCGACTGGGCGATGCTTTGCGCGGTGACCAGCTTGGCTTGCAAGGCGTCGTACACGCCCAGCGCCTTCATGGTTTGCAGCGCTGCTGCTCCATAGGGTGCGAGGCGCGGGTCGGCTATGGCCAGGTGCTCGAAGCGGCCTGCCTTGAGCACCTCGCCAGCGGCATCGACCATGGCGGGGTTGGCAGACCAGAGCACCAGTTTTCCAACGGCGTAGCTGAGCTGCGTGGCGGCTACGGCGGAGTGCTCTGCCACCAGTTTAGTCGGCGTTTCTTCATCCGCTGCAAGGAACAGGTCAAACGGCGCGCCGTTCTTGATTTGCGCATACAGGCTGCCCGTGGAGCCCACCGAGGCCACCACCTTGTGCCCGGTGTCACGTTCAAACGCCTGCGCAATGCTTTGCATGGGCGCAGCAAAGTTGGCGGCTACTGCGGCC
>CAIPBW010000384.1 GCA_903863395.1 uncultured beta proteobacterium | reverse complement strand
TGCCGTTTTTGTCGTTGTACTTCACGGCGTCTTCGAGAATCGCACCGAGCTGCGACTCATCATCCCCCACCATGCTGCTGACGTAAACCAACTGAATCAAAGCCATTTCCCGAACACTGCTCCGTCCCGAGTGAAGGGGAAATTATGCCCGCGCCGCCGCACCCTTGGGGATGCCTTGCGCACGCCGGTCCAGGCCGGCAAAGGCTGTGGCACTTGGGGTGCGGGACCTGACCTGTGCCTTGGCCGACAAGGCGTCACCGCCTTCGAGCTTGAAGATGGACACGGTTTGCACCAACTCCTGCGCCTGCGTCTTGAGGCTGCTGGCCGCAGCCGCCATCTGCTCGACCAGGGCCGCGTTCTGCTGGGTGACGTGGTCCATCTGCGTGACTGCTTCGCCCACTTGCGCAACCCCCTGGCTTTGCTCGCGGCTTGCGGCGCTGATTTCGCCCATCAGATCGGTCACGCGCCGGATCGAATCCACCACTTCGGTCATGGTGACACCGGCCTGATCGACCAGCGCAGAGCCCTGCTCCACCTTGTCTACGCTGGCGCTAATGAGGGTCTTGATTTCCTTGGCCGCATCGGCCGAGCGCCCGGCTAGCGAGCGCACTTCGGTGGCAACCACCGCAAAGCCACGCCCCTGCTCACCCGCGCGCGCCGCTTCCACAGCCGCGTTGAGCGCCAGGATATTGGTCTGAAAAGCAATGCCGTCAATCACACCAATGATGTCGGCAATCCGTTTGGACGCCTCATTGATTCCACGCATGGTGTCCACCACCTGCCCCACCACTTCGCCGCCATGGGACGCCACGGTACTGGCAGTCATGGCAAGTTGGTTGGCCTGATGCGCCTTGTCGGCATTTTGGTTCACCGTGCCGCGCAGTTCTTCCATCGAGGCCGCCGTCTGCTCCAGGCTGCTGGCCTGGCTTTCGGTGCGTGCGCTCAGGTCGTTGTTGCCCTGGGCGATTTCCGCGCTGGCAATGGCAACACTTTGGGAGCCTTCGCGCACCCGCTCCACGATGCCCGCAAGTTCCTCGCGCATGGACCCAATGGCAAACAGCAAGCTCGATTGATCGCCTGGCTTGAGCACCACCTGGGTGGTCAGGTCGCCCGCAGCAATGCGGTGCGTCACCTCGGCGGCGTAGATCGGCTCGCCCCCGAGCTGCTGGTGGAAACTGCGCGAAATCAGCAGGCTGATTCCGATCAACATAGCGGCAAGCACCAGGCAGCCCGCCACGATGATCATCAGTCGCTGCGCCATGGCAGCTTCAATGGTGTCCACATAGACGCCCGAGCCCACCACCCAGCCCCAGGGCGCAAAGCCCTTCACATACGAGAGCTTTTGCACCGGATTGGCGCTGCCGGGCTTGGGCCACATATACGGAACGAATCCCCCACCGCTGGCTTTGACAGTGTTGACCGATTCAACAAACAGGTGCTTGCCGGTGGGGTCTTTGTTGTCGCTCAGATCGGTGCCATCGAGCTCGGGCTTGATCGGGTGCATCACCATGGTGGGATGCATGTCGTTGATCCAGAAGTACTCGGCGCCGTTGTAGCGCATGCCCTTGATGGCCTCCAGCGCGCGCAGCTTGGCCTCGGGCTCTGTCAGCGCGCCCTTGCCCACCTGCTCGTGAAAGTGAACGAGGAGCGCATGGGCCGCCTCGACGTTTTGGCGCACGCCGCTTTGGCGCTCGTCGGTCATGATCTTGCGCTCGGAGTACAACGATACCGACGCCTGGATCAATACCCCCAGCAGCGCAAAGCCGACAATCAGCCACAGCCTTTTTGAAATCGTCAACGCGTCGAGTTTGAACATAAATATCCAACCATGCACAGATGGTTGATCGTACCGGCATACCGGCGTTTGCTCCATGAGGTATACACCTGAAAACCGTCGGGAAAACACCCTACTGTTCACGGCACGCCAGTTGCCGACAAGGTACACTTTCTGCGCGCTGATGTTTGCCCGCTGATGTGCGCCAGCGGTGCTGCGGCATTCTTCCATCACGATAGGAATCCCCCATGTTGCCTGCCCTGGTTTCCCGCCTTGCCTGCCTGCTGCATGCATGGGCAATGCTGGTCATCTGCCCTATGGCCGTTGCGCAGACCCGCCCATCCGTCACCCGACTGGAGTCTGATTCGGCCCGATCGTTTCTGTGGGTCGGCAACAGCTACACCGTCGGACTCGACAGCGAACTCGCCGGGTTCCTTCAAAAAGCAGCCCCATGACAACGGACAGTTCTACCGCCACGTCTGTGTGCCCCGCTTCGCTGGGGTGGTATTGCCTGCGCACCGCCCTGTTTG
>CAIPBW010000383.1 GCA_903863395.1 uncultured beta proteobacterium | reverse complement strand
TGCTCGCCCTGACCTGGCTGCGCATTGACGACCACCTGGAAGAAACCGGCGGCTCCGAAGTGACGGTGCGCAACTTCTACGGCACCTTGCAGGTGTTCTACAACGAAAAGCGCGGCATGCGCAGCATGCGCCATGGGCAAATCGTCCATGGCCGCCAGTTCACCACGCCCGACAAGATGGACATTCCCACCACCTACTACAGCCCCGAGGGTGGTGCAGGCAAGGCGATGCAGATCAAGGCCGCGCAAGGCCCGCTGCGCGTGGGCGTGATCGGCCTGGGCGTGGGCACGCTGGTGAGCTATGCGCGCAAGGGCGACTACTTCCGGCTCTACGAGATTGATCCGCTGGTGGTGGACATTGCGCACAACAACTTTACCTACCTGTCGCGCACTGCCGCCAGCACCGACATCGTGCTTGGCGACGCGCGGCTGCAACTTGAGCGCGAGAGCGAACAGCGCTTTGACGTGCTGGTGGTGGACGCGTTCTCGGGCGACTCGGTTCCCATCCACCTGCTTACGCAGGAAGCCTTCGCCCAGTATTTCCGCCACCTCAAACCCGATGGCGTGCTGGCGGTTCACATCACCAACCGCTTTCTGGACCTGCGCCCGGTGGTCAAGGCAGCGGCCAACCAGTTTGGCAAGCAGGCGCGGTTGGTAGATTCGGACAGCGTTCCCGAGCGGCTGGTCTTCCATTCGCTCTGGGCACTGATCAGCAGCGACGCAGCCTTCTTCACCCACCCGGACCTCGCTGCCGCCCTGCCCATAGAAACCCAGAGCGGCTTTCGGACCTGGAAAGACGACTACAGCAGCATCTTTTCGGTGATGCGTTGATTGAGGTCGCAATGCCTGTGCCGACTCCAAAGGCGACAAGGCTGCGATATGCTGGGCCGGAATAATGAAATAGCGATAAAGTATTTTCCAATCGGACTAAGCGCCGCTACAGTTCAACCCGTGCCCGCAACCGGGCGCGCGTGCGTTTGCCGCCACCAGCCCCAACCATGTACCAATACACAGAATTCGACCGCCAGTTTTTGCGCAGCCGCGCCGCCCAGTACCGCGACCAGTTGCAGCGCAATCTGCAGGGGAGCCTGAGCGACGACGAGTTTCGCCCCTTACGCCTGCAAAACGGCTGGTACCTGCAGCGCCACGCACCCATGCTGCGCGTGGCGATTCCTTATGGCGAACTGGCCGCGCGCCAACTGCGCGCGCTGGCCACCATTGCGCGCAACTTTGACCGCAGCTACTGCCACTTCACTACGCGCCAGAACCTGCAATTCAACTGGATTGCGCTGGACAAAAGCGCCGATGTGATGGACCTGCTGGCCGATGTGGACATGCACGGCATCCAGACCAGCGGCAACTGCATTCGCAACATCACCAGCGACGAGCGCGCCGGCATTGCCCCGGACGAGATTGCCGACCCGCGTCCGTTTTGCGAAATCCTGCGCCAGTGGAGCACCCTGCACCCCGAGTTTGCCTTTCTGCCGCGCAAGTTCAAGCTGGCTGTCACCGGCGCGCACGAAGACCGCGCAGCCACCGCGTGGCACGACGTGGGACTGCACGTGCTGCGCAACGCGGCGGGCGAAATCGGCTTTCGCGTGCTGGTGGGCGGCGGCATGGGCCGCACGCCGATCATTGCCGGCACGCTGCGCGAATTTCTGCCGTGGAACCAGATCCTCAACTACTTAGAGGCGGTGGTGCGGGTCTATAACCGCTGGGGGCGGCGCGACAACATGTACAAGGCGCGCATCAAGATTTTGTTCAAGGCGCAGGGCGAAGCCTTTCGCAACGAGGTGGAGTCCGAATACCAGGAAATTCTCGCGCTCGACGGTGCCCCGCACACCATCACCCAGGCCGAGCTGGAGCGCGTAAGCGCCTCGTTTACGCCACCCTTGCGTACCCCTGCAACCGCGAGCGACCCCGCCGCCGTGGAGCAGCGCTTGCGCGCGCTGGCAGCGGCCGAGCCTGAATTTGGCCGCTGGCTGCAGCAAAACGTGGCAGCCCACAAAGACCCGGCGCTGCGCGCGGTAACGCTCTCACTCAAGCGCCTGGGCTACGCCCCGGGCGACGCCAGCGCCGACCAGATGGACCAGGCAGCCGACTTGGCCGACACCTTCAGCGCGGGTGAACTGCGCGTCACCCACGACCAGAACCTGCTCCTGCCCTGGGTGCGTGCCGAGCAGCTGTCCGAACTCTGGCGCGCTGCAACCCAGGCCGGACTGGCGCGTGCCAATATCCGCTTGCTGACCGACATGATTGCCTGCCCCGGCGGCGACTTTTGCGCACTGGCCAATGCGCGCTCGATTCCGATTGCGCAAGCCATCAGCGAGCGCTACCAGGACATGGACGAGCTGTTTGACCTGGGCGAGATCGACCTGCACATCAGCGGTTGCATCAACTCCTGCGGCCACCACCACAGCGGCCACATCGGCATTCTGGGCGTGGACAAGGACGGCAAGGAGTGGTACCAGGTGTCGCTGGGCGGCTCCGATGGCTCAACCCTCAGTGGCGCTGCGGTACCGGGCAAGGTGGTGGGCCCGTCGTTTGGCGCGATTGAAGTGCCCGGCGTGATTGAGGCCGTGCTCGACACCTACCGCTTGCAGCGCAACCCGGGCGAAACTTTTATCGACACCCTGCGTCGCGTGGGGCATGAACCTTTCCGCCAGGCCGCCAATGGCGCACGCCTGGAGCAACCCGATGACCAGACCCACTTGCTGCAGCACAATCCGGGCTTTGCCCGTGACGCGCAGGAAGCCTGAGCCAACCGCACCATGAAACTCATCGCACACAGCGACCACCAGGCCAGCACCCCCGGCCCCACTACGCTAGCCATGGCCAACGACGTCGATCCGCGCGCCGTGGCGCTTGCAGGTGTCACGCGCATTGATCTGCACTTTCCCAAGTTCACCGACGGGCGCGCCTTCAGCCAGGCATTTTTGCTGCGCCGACGCCTGGGTTTTGCGGGTGAAATCCGCGCCACCGGCGACGTGCTGGTGGACCAACTGGTGCAAATGAAGCGCACCGGTTTTGATAGCGCCGTGCTGCGCTCCGACCAAAGCCTGGCTGCGGCGCAAGCGCAATGGAGCCGCTATGCGGGCCACTACCAGGGCGACGCCGTGCAAACCGCGCCGGCCTTTGCCCGCAAGGCCAGCGCATGAGCGCGGTACAGCGCCAAGCGCAACCTTCGAGCCACTACGCCGAGCATCTTGAGCAGGCGCAAAGCGTTCTCACGCAGGCCGCCGCGCAATACGCCACGCCAGATGGGAAACAGGGCGCGCTGATCACCCAGGCCTGCAGCCTGGGTGCCGAGGATGTGGCTATCAGCCACCTGATCAACAGCCTGCAGCTTGACATCGAAATCTTTGTGCTCGAAACCGGCCGCCTGCACCCGCAGACGCTGGAACTGCTGGCGCACTTTCAGGCCCACTCACGCGCGCCGGTGCGGGTGTACAAGCCGCAAGCCCAGGACGTGCTGCAGTTTGTGCAGCGCGAGGGCATGGACGCCATGCGCCAGAGCGTGGCGCTGCGCAAGGCGTGCTGCCAGATTCGCAAGATGGAGCCGCTGGCGCGTGCACTGGCGGGCAAGCAGGCCTGGATCACCGGGCTGCGGCGCGAGCAGTCCGACGCGCGCGCAGATGTGCCGCTGGTAGACCGCAGCGACGCACGCGTCAAGATCAACCCGCTGGCCAACTGGACCTGGGGCGACGTGTGGCACTACATCGGCACCCACCAGGTGGTGTACAACGCGCTGCACGACGATTTTTTTCCCAGCATTGGCTGCCAGCCGTGCACCCGCGCCATCAGCCTGGGCGAGGACTTTCGCGCTGGCCGCTGGTGGTGGGAGAGTAACGACCTCAAGGAATGCGGCTTGCACGTCAAGACCTCTGCCCAGACCCCATCGAGCCCCGCATGAACGCCATGACCGACCACCACCATATTGCCCGTCTCTCCAACCAGCACCTCGACGCGCTGGAAGAAGAAACCATCTTCATCCTGCGCGAAGTGGCCGCCGCCTTTGAACGCCCGGCCCTGCTGTTTTCTGGCGGCAAGGACTCGCTGGTGATGCTCAAGTGCGCCGAAAAGGCGTTTGGCGTGGGCCGCATTCCGTACCCGCTGCTGATGATCGACACCGGCCACAACTTCCACGAAGTGACCGACTTCCGCGACTTTCGCGCCCAGGAGTTGGGCGCACAACTGATCGTGCGCAGCGTGGAAGACTCGATGGCGCGCGGCACCGTGCGGCTTGCCCACCCGGGCGAGAGCCGCAACGTGCACCAGTCGGTCACGCTGCTTGAAACGATTGACGAATTCCGCTTTGACGCGCTGATTGGCGGCGCCCGCCGCGACGAAGAAAAGGCGCGCGCCAAGGAGCGCATCTTCAGCCACCGCGACAGCTTTGGCCAGTGGCAGCCCAAGGCCCAGCGCCCCGAACTCTGGACCCTGTTCAACACCCGGCTGCACCCGGGCGAGCATTTCCGGGTGTTCCCGATCAGCAACTGGACCGAACTGGACGTGTGGCAGTACATCGCACGCGAACAGATCGCCCTGCCCGCGCTTTATTACACCCACCCGCGCGCCGTGGTCGTTCGCAAGGGCTTGCTGGTGCCGGTAACACCCTTAACCCCGGCCAAAGACGGCGAGGCCGTGGTGACGCGCGACGTGCGCTTTCGCACCGTGGGCGACATCACCTGCACCTGCCCGGTAGAGAGCCTGGCCGCAACGGCGCTGGACGTGGTGGCAGAAACCCTGGCCGCCGATGTGAGCGAGCGCGGTGCCACCCGCATGGACGACAAGACCAGCGAAGCCTCGATGGAAAAACGCAAGAAAGACGGTTACTTCTGATGCCTGCCACCACTTTGACCGCTGACCCCGCAAGCCACCCGGGCGCGCACGCCCAGGGTGACACGCAATCGGCGCTGCGCTTCATCACCTGCGGCTCGGTTGATGACGGCAAGAGCACGCTCATTGGCCGCTTGCTGATCGACAGCCGCTCGGTGCTGCAAGATCAACTCGACAATGTTTCCAAGAGCGGGCAGGCCGACCTGGCGCTGTTTACCGACGGGCTGAGCGCCGAGCGCGAGCAAGGCATCACCATCGACGTGGCCTACCGCTACTTTGCCACCCCGGCGCGCAAGTTCATCATTGGCGACGCGCCCGGCCACGAGCAATACACCCGCAACATGGTGACCGCGGCCTCCAGCGCGCACGCTGCCGTGGTGCTGGTGGACGCCACCAAGCTCAAATGGCAGCAAACCGGTGCGCTCGAACTGCTGGTGCAAACCCGCCGCCACAGCCTGCTGGTGAACCTGCTGCGCGTGCCCGGCATCGTGTTTGCCGTGAACAAGCTCGACGCCTTGGGCGACGACGCCACCGTGGCCTTTACCAAGATCCGCGAAGCGCTGGAAACCTTCGCCCAGGCAGCGCAACTGCAGGTCAGCGCCATCATCCCCATCTCTGCGCTGCAGGGCGACAACGTGGTACAGGCAACGCCCGGTTGGTGTGGCTACCACGGCCCAAGCCTGCTGACGCTGCTTGAAGGTCTGCCGGTTACACCCGCAGAGTTGGACGTGCCGTTTGCGTTTCCGGTGCAGTGGGTGGAAAAGTTTTCGGCCAGCAGCGACACCAGCCAGGGGCGGCGCGTGTTCTGGGGGCGCGTGGCCACCGGGTCGGTGCAACCGGGCCAGCGCATCAGCATTCTGCCCAGCGGGCAAAGCGCGGTGGTGGCGCAGGTACTCAACCACGCACGTGTACCCAAGAACGTGCCAGCGGGCCACAGCGCAGGCATTGTGCTTGACCGCGAGGTGGACGTATCGCGCGGCGACTGGCTGCTGGCGCACCAGGACGAGAGCAAGCATTTTGAGCCCACGCGCGAAATCCGCGCCACCGTTGCCTGGATGGACGATGAACCACTGGTGGCCGGGCGCGTCTACTGGGCTCTGCATGGCCACCGCTGGATCAAGGCCAAGGTCAAGCGCGTGGTGCACAGCCTGGACATCAACACCCTGCAAGAGCACGACGCCAGCCAGATTGCGCCCAACGCCATCGGCCACATTGAACTCAGCCTGCAAGAGCCCATTGCCACTCTGCCCTACAGCCAATCGCGCGTATTGGGGGCGCTGATTTTGGTGGACACGGCCAGCCACCACACCTCGGGCGCGCTGCTGGTGAACTAAAAAGTACGGCAATCCAGCCGCAGCAATTTTGCCCCGGTGAGGGGATGGGGTTCAAAACCCAATAAAATGGCGCGTCTGGTGCCCCAAGCCACCTCGTAACCCCTTGCCGAAAACTCCAAGATGACCCATACCGTTACCGAAGCCTGCATCAAGTGCAAGTACACCGATTGCGTTGACGTTTGCCCCGTGGACTGCTTCCGCGAAGGCCCCAATTTTTTGACGATTGACCCCGACGAATGCATCGACTGCGCCGTGTGCATTCCCGAATGCCCGGTGAACGCCATCTACGCCGAAGAAGACGTGCCCTCCGACCAGCGCCACATGACCAAACTCAACGCCGAGTTGGCCAAGCTGCCAAGCTGGAAAACCATCACCAAGCGCAAAGCCCCGCTACCCGAAGCCGATGATTGGAAAGACCGCACCGGCAAGCTCTCCGAGTTGATCCGCTAAGCGCCAAGCCACCCGCACCACAGTGCAAACCAGCCCGATTGAAACCGATGCCGTCGTCGTGGGCGCCGGCCCGGTAGGGCTGTTTCAGGTATTCCAGCTCGGGCTGCTGGGCATTCAGGCCCACATTGTTGACGTGCTGCCCCACCCCGGCGGCCAGTGCGTTGAGCTCTACCCAGACAAGCCGATTTACGACATTCCCGGCATTGCCGTTTGCACCGGGCGCGAACTCACCGAACGCCTGCTGGCGCAAATCGCGCCATTTAACGCCCGCTTTCACCTCGGGCACGAAATCAGCGGCGTAGCCCGCCAAAGCGATGGCCGCTTTCTGGTAGACGCCGGGCACGATCTGCGCTTTTTGACCAGGACGATCTTCATTGTCGCAGGCGTGGGCGCGTTCAAACCGCGCAGCCTGGCGCTGCCGGGCATCGAGCACCACCTGGGCAGCCAGTTGTTTCACGACGCCCACGCGCCCGAGCGCTTTGCCGCCAAGCACCTGGTGATCGTGGGTGGCGACGACGCTGCGCTGGAGCAGGCAATTGCGCTCTGCCCCAACCCCGACCAACCCACGCCCCACGCCGCCGCCAGCGTCACGCTGCTGCACCGGCGCGAATTGTTTCAGGCCGAACCCGCGCGCGTGGAGAAAATCCACGTCCTGTGCCAGGCCCGCCGAATGCAATTTATCGCCGGCCAAGTCAGTGGCTTTGAGGCTACCGAAGGCCGCATCACACAGCTACAGGTGAGCTGCGCCGACGGCAGCACACAGGCGCTGCCGCTGGACGCGCTGCTGGTGCTGCTGGGGCTGTCGCCCAAGCTCGGGCCCATCGCCCACTGGGGCCTGGCCATGCAGCGCCGCCAACTGGTGGTGGACACCGCCACCTTTACCACCGCCGAGCCAGGCATTTTTGCGGTGGGCGACATCAACACCTACCCCGGCAAGAAGAAGCTCATCCTGTGCGGCTTTCACGAAGCCACCCTGGCCGCCTACGGCGCAGCCGCCCTGCTCTGGCCCAACGATCCGGTCAACGTGCAATACACCACCACCAGCACGCAGTTGCACAAACGCCTTGGCGTGGACACGCCAGCCCAGAGCGTTTGAGCCGTTGCGTCAACTTTTTCGTACCCGCCCCCCAAAACCGGCGTTTGACCACGCTATAATTCGAGGCTTCATTCCTCGATAGCTCAGTCGGTAGAGCGCCGGACTGTTAATCCGTAGGTCCCTGGTTCGAGCCCAGGTCGAGGAGCCAGATAAAGCCTTATGGGCATTAGAAAGCCTGCTACTTAATCGGTAGCAGGCTTTTTCTTTTTGTGGATATTGTTGCAATTGATGTTGCAATTAGAGATTGGTTAAGCAAAGCTAAATTCGGATGAATGCAATTGATTGCAACACCGACAGTCTGCTTTGAGGTGATCACGTCATCAGAGCAAGCACGTGCAGTGGGCTGTTAATTGACATTCGGAATGTCAGCAATAGGGTTGCCCAGTTCAACGCCAATCTGGAGCCGATCCTGGCATTCGGCATAGTGCCCAAAGCCGACGTTCAGCGTAGCGGCGGCAATTTCAATAGGGCGGCGGAAGCCGTCTTCCAGCGGACCCTGTCTCTCAGGATTTAAGACGTAGACTGCTTGGCAATTTTCCTTGTCCAGTGAACCTGCCCCTGTTTGACGTACCGCTTAGTCGTTCCATTATGCGGCTTTCAATTGCTGTGCCGCGTCCCAGCGTTTCTCAAACTGCATCGGACTGACGTAACCCAGCGTGGAGTGAAGGCGCCGGTGGTTGTAAAACG
>CAIPBW010000382.1 GCA_903863395.1 uncultured beta proteobacterium | reverse complement strand
GCAGTGCCTGGAAGTGATGCGTATGGGCCGGGTGCTGGACTTGACTGACGCGCGCGCCATTGCCGCCTCCAGCGTCGCCGCCCAGCACAAACTGGCCATGGCCGACGCCGCCATGTACAGCATGGCGCTGGAATTTGACGCCACCTTCTGGACCCAGGACGCTGACTACGCGGGCTTGCCCGGCGTGCGCTATTGCGCCAAGCCGGGGGCTGTGACCTGAGAGTGGTGGGCGATGCGGCTCAACAGGTCAGGCATGGCGCCGCGTTGGGTCGCTGGTGTGCAGAAACTTGGTATAGAGGTCTCGCGGCGGCGCCACCGAAATGGACTTGAGCACCTGGCCCACATTGCCCCGGTGGTAGAAACCATGCGCAATGGCGTGCACCAGCATTTCTTCGCGCGTCATCGTGCCCGCGTCACCATCGGTAAAGCGAAAGGCAATCTTTTCTGCGCATTGGGCGGCGGAGAGCGTGGCTGCATTGTTTTCAAACCAGGCGTCCGTCTGCGCCACGCAGAACTGGAGTTCACCCAACTCGGGCGTTGCATCGGTGTTTGTCGCGGTGTATCCGTGCGGCTCTGCGAGCAAATGCGCGCGAAAGATGCGGTCCACCACATAAATGTGATTAAGCGTCCGAATCGCCGTATGAACCACCGGCGCATGTTGCTCGGCGATCACCGTGGCAAGCACATTGAATAACTCATTGTTGGCCCAAGACTTCTGCGCGAAGAGTGAAAGCAGTGTATCCATGGCTGTGATGTGGAGGGGTTGAATGTGGATTTCAGTTTAATTCACATCACCATGGCGGCGCCGATGTCAGGCCTTGGCCGGCCAGGCGATCTGCACCTGGCGGTGTTGTTCAACGCAGTCGCGCAGGTAGAGGTTGATCAGGCTCTGGTAGGGCACGCCGGTGTCGCCTGCCATGATCTTGAAATGCGTGATCACGTCTTCCGACAGGCGCATGGTGACGGGCTTTTGAGCTTGGATTCCACGGGGCCGCGGCGCAACTTGACATTGGGAATGGTGGATACGGTCTTCATGGTGATTCTTCTCCCTGCAGCGTAAATTCGCGCCAAGCACAGTGCGGCGATTCCAATTTCCGCAGCGCGCGCCGTATTGGCAACGCCACGCCGGGCTACCCGCGCTTGACTCGACTCAGCCGGAAATTCTGGCAGCAAGTCCGCCAATAAGATATCCCCCAATCGGGTGAACTTGCAGCGTCGGCGGCTGTTTCTCGCGCGTCAGGTGGTGCGGCTCTCCAGCAGCATGGCGTCGCCGTAGCTGAAGAAGCGGTATTCGCTTGCGATGGCGTGCTGGTACAGCGCCATGATGTGGTCGTAACCGGCAAAGGCGCTGACCAGCATCATCAGGCTGGACTTGGGCAGGTGGAAGTTGGTGATGAGCAGATCGACCACCTGGAAGCCAAAGCCGGGGGTGATGAAGATGGAGGTGTCGGCCGAATAGGGCTCGCTTGAAAAGGGAGTCAGAGCACACGAGCGCTGCGCGGTCGGTGATCCGACCCCTTTTTCAAGCTCAAGCGCCCAACTCTCCAGCGTCCTCACGGTGGTGGTGCCTACTGCCACTACGCGGCCACCGCGCGCCTTGCAGTCGGCTATTGCCTGCTGGGTGGCTGCGGGCACGCTGTACCACTCGCTGTGCATGCGGTGTTCGGCCAGGTTCTCGGTCTTGACCGGCTGGAACGTGCCTGCGCCCACGTGCAGCGTGACCTGGGCGCGCTGCACGCCTGCGGCGTCTAGCTGCTCCAGCAACGCCTGGTCAAAGTGCAGCGCGGCAGTGGGCGCGGCCACTGCGCCGGGGTGCTTGGCAAACACGGTTTGGTAGCGCTGCGCGTCTTCGGCCGAGTCGCTGTGGGTGATGTAGGGCGGCAGCGGCACGTGGCCGTGGCGCTCCATCAGGGTGTAGGGGTCGTCACCGGCGTCGTTGGAGAGCACGAAGCGGAACAGTGCGCCATCGGCGTCGGGCCAGCGCCCCAGCAGGGTGGCGCAGAGGCCGTCCTCGTGGCCGCTGGCGCAGCTGAGTTTGAGCGTTGCGCCCACCTCGGGCTTCTTGCTCACGCGCATGTGCGCCGCCACCTGGTTGCCGCCCAGCACGCGCTCCACCAGCAGCTCCACCTTGCCGCCGGTGGCCTTTTCGCCAAACAGGCGCGCATGCAGCACCTTGGTGTCGTTAAACACCATCAGGTCGCCCGGTTGGAGCAAGCTGGGCAGCTCGCGGAAGATGCGGTCCACCGGCGCGCTGTCGCGGCCATCAAGCAGGCGCGAGCTGCTGCGTTCGCTCGCCGGGTGCTGGGCAATCAGCGCCTGGGGCAGCGCGAAATCGAAGTCGCTGAGGGTAAAGCTGCGCACCTTACTGCGCCCCGCTGCGTTGTGCATGGGTGCGGCCTGCGCCGGACAAAACGGGCGCGACCGGGGCAGCGTGGGCGGGGTGATTCATGGGCATGGCGTGGGTGGTTCTTGGCGAATATTGCGCCCCCAACCGGGGGCCGCAGCCCAGGCAGTTTAGCAACGAAACTCGCGGCACAATCGGGCCATGACGCACAGTCCGTCCCCCACCCCGCCCGCCAAAGCCGGTGCCGCGCCCAAAAGCGCGGTGCAGAAGGCTTTGGCCAAGCTCGGGCTGGTGAGCGATATCGACCTGGCGCTGCACCTGCCGCTGCGCTACGAGGACGAAACCCACATCAGCAAGCTCAGCCAGGCGCGCGAGGGTGACACCATACAGATCGAAGCGGTGGTCACCAAGAGCGAAGTGAGCTTTCGGCCACGGCGCCAGTTGATCGTGACGGTCGACGACGGCAGCGACGTTTGCACGCTGCGTTTCTTCAGCTTTTATCCGTCGCAGCAAAAGGCCCTGGCGGTTGGCAACCGGGTGCGTGCGCGCGGCGAAGTCAAGGGCGGTTTTCTGGGCTGGACCATGCTGCACCCGGTGTGCCGCAGCGCCGTGGGCGACCTGCCCAAGGTGCTCACGCCGATCTACCCGACGGTGGCTGGCCTGCCCCAGCACGTGCTGCGCAAGGAAGTGCTTGCCGGTCTGGCGCGCGCCGATTTGTCTGACACGTTTTCGCCCGGCGACCTAAGCCAGGTCAACCACCACGCGCTGTGGACGCTGCGCGACGCGCTTCACTTTTTGCACCAACCCAAGGCCGACGTGGCGCTGGCCACGCTGCAGGACCACAGCCACCCGGCCTGGCAGCGGCTCAAGGCCGAAGAGTTGCTGGCGCAGCAAATCTCGCAACTGCACTCGCGCCGCGTGCGCGCCCATTTGCGCGCGCCGCTGTTGTCGCTGGTGGTGGCCGAACCCACCGGGCCGGATGCCGAGCCGGTGCTGCTCTCGCTGCACGATGGGTTGCTGGCCAAGCTGCCGTTTGCGCTGACGGCGGCGCAGCAGCGCGTGCAGGCCGAAATTGCGCGCGACATGGCGCGCCTGGTGCCCATGCACCGGCTGCTCCAGGGCGACGTGGGCGCTGGCAAAACCGTGGTGGCAGCGTTGGCGGCGGCGATCTGCATCGACGCCGGTTGGCAATGCGCGCTGATGGCCCCCACGGAAATTCTGGCCGAGCAACACTTTCGCAAACTCATCGGCTGGCTCGAACCGCTGGGCGTTACCACCGCTTGGCTGACCGGTACGCAAAAGGCCAAGGAGCGGCGTGACATGCTGGCCATGGTGGAAAGCGGCGAGGCACAGTTGGTGGTGGGCACCCACGCCATCATCCAGGAGAAGGTGCATTTCAAGAACCTGGCGCTGGCCATCATCGACGAGCAACACCGCTTTGGCGTGGCCCAGCGTCTGGCGCTGCGCAGCAAGCTGCGCCACGAGTCGATGGAGCCACACCTGCTGATGATGACGGCCACGCCGATTCCGCGCACCCTGGCCATGAGCTACTACGCCGACCTGGATGTTTCCACCCTGGACGAGCTGCCACCCGGGCGCACGCCGGTGGTCACCAAGCTGCTCAACGAGTCGCGCCGCGACGAGGTGGTGCAGCGTATCCGCGCGCAGGTCGAACTGGGGCGTCAGGTCTATTGGGTCTGCCCACTGATTGAAGAGAGCGAGGCGCTCGACCTGACCAACGCCACCCAGACCTACGCCGACCTGCAGGCGGCGATGCAGGGCGTGGTGGGGCCCGATGGGCAAGCGGCCCAGGTGGGCCTGCTGCACTCGCGCATGGCAGCGCCCGACAAAAAAGCGGTAATGGCCAGCTTTGTGGAGGGCCACACGGCGGTGCTGGTGAGTACCACGGTGATCGAAGTGGGCGTGGACGTGGCCAATGCGTCGCTGATGGTGATCGAGCACGCCGAGCGCTTTGGCCTGTCGCAGTTGCACCAGTTGCGCGGGCGCGTGGGGCGCGGTGCGGCGGCGTCGGTGTGTGTGCTGCTTTACTCCACGCCCGAGGGCTCGCGCCTGGGCGAAACCGCACGCGAGCGCCTCAAGGCGATGGTGGAGACCAACGATGGTTTCGAGATCGCCCGGCGCGACCTGGAGATTCGTGGCCCGGGCGAATTTCTGGGCGCACGCCAAAGCGGCGACGCCATGCTGCGCTTTGCCGACCTGGGCAGCGACGGCGCGCTGCTCGACTGGGCGCGGCGCGAAGCCCATGTGCTGCTCGACAAGCACCCGGCCCTGGCCCAGCGCCACCTGGAGCGCTGGCTAGGTGCCAAGTCCGAGTACTTGAAGGCGTAATGTCTGCGTTAAGCACTTCGCTGCGGGGCGCGCGCTGTCTCGTGCCGTCAGGTGGACTGATGGGGCTGCAAGGCCAGCACTTTGCATAGCGCCCTTTCAATCTCCAGCAGGTCATCTCTGCCCATGTCGGTGATGTAGCCCGATAGGCGCGACTTGTCGATGGATCGGATGTGTTCAATGCGCACCTTGGAGCTTGCGCCTACAGAAGGCGTGGCAATCAAAAGTGGAAAAACTGCGGGTGTGTCGGTGGTGGTCAGCGGCAAGACCACGACTGTACGTCGGTGGTCGTTGATCTCTTTGACCGACAGCACCACGCAGGGGCGGCGTTTGGCCATCTCCGAGCCTCTGGCCGGATCCAGGTTGACCCAGTGAATTTCACCGCGCCCGATCGATTTCATGCAGCCACCGAGCCTATGATTTTCCCGGTTTTGGCCGACGCGGCGTTGAGATCGTTCAAGAACCGCTCTTCGTCAAATTCGCCCCAGGCTTCGTTCTCGTCCAGGGACAGCCATTCGCCATCTTCTGCGGTATGCACACTCTCCAGCGCAGACAGGCGCAGGGCGGCTTCTTCCAGCTCGCGGCCCTCACGGTCGAGTTCGCGCCGCACCAGTTCCACTACAAACTGATTGCGCTTGCGTGAGGGGGTGCAGGCCGCCAGCCGTTGCGCCAGGTCTTCGGGCAGGCGCAGTGTCATTTGCAGTGTTGATGTCATAGTGAAGCAAAGATATCACAATTCAATCAAAGAAATCAAATCGATGTGTTGCGCCCAGATCGTGTGCCAGCGTGCCGCACTGCGGCTTGGGCAGGCTGGCACCGCAATTCTTGCGTGTATATTGGCGTTCAATGCCGCCAACAACCTTTGAGGAAGTCACCATGAGCGAGTTGCATCGACCGATTTCGCGCCGTAGCGCATTGGCCTTGGCGGCCACTGCCGCCACGGGTTTGGCCACCGGCACCGCCTGGGCGCAGAGTTTTCCTTCCAAGACGGTCACGCTGGTGGTTCCCTATACGGCCGGTGGTTCGGCCGACATTGGCGCGCGCATGGTGGCACCCGAACTGT
>CAIPBW010000381.1 GCA_903863395.1 uncultured beta proteobacterium | reverse complement strand
CGCTCCAGTGCCAGGGCACTGCCCTGCACCCAACCCGCCAAAACCAGAACCAGGAAGTAACCAAAGATCTTGAAGTGGCGCATGGTGATAAGGGAGCGTGGAAGGTAACGCCCATTCTAGGGAGAAATCCATGGTCCTGGCGTCGTCACTGCGAGCATGAAAGGTTGTCATTGCGAGCGCAGCGCGGCAGTCCATGTCCTTTGGCCGTCATTGCGAGCGAAGCGCGGCAATCCATGTCCTTTGGCCGTCATTGCGAGCGAAGCGTGGCAATCCATGCAGGTATAAAGTCATGGATCGCCACGGCCTGACGGCCTCGCGATGACGGAGAGTGGTGGCCTCGCGATGACGGAGAGTGGTGACCTCGCGATGACGAAGAGTGGTGACCTCGCGATGACGAAGAGTGGTGACCTCGCGATGACGAAGAGTGGTGACCTCGCGATGACGAAGTTACGCGCCTTCGCGATGACGGAAAGTGGTGGCCCTGCGATGGAGAGAGGTTGTCATTGCGAGCGCAGCGCGGCAATCCATGCAGGCATCAAGTCATGGATCGCCACGGCCTGACGGCCTCGCGATGACGGAGAGTGGTGACCTCGCGATGACGGGTAGGGTCAGGAACTACGGCAACATCAATGGTGATCCAGGCGTTTGATGCCCAAGGTCTTCATGATGTACTTCTCGTAGATCGGTTCGGAGGTGCCGTTCTTCATCTTGTACATGAAGTATTTCTCGTAGGCGATCTTGGCCAGGTGCACCCACTTGCCTTTCTTGAACCAGTTGACGTTGCGCGGCGGGATTTGCGGCAGGGCCACAAAGGCAGCGCCGGTGTTGCCCATGTCGGCCAGGCAGATGGCGTTCCAGGTGCCCTTGGACACCGCGGGTTTGCCAGCCAGGTCGGCGTCGATGTTGTGCACGATGGCGGTCACCATGGTTTCGATCATGTAGCCGGTCTTGGGCGCGCCGGTGGGAACCGGCGTAACCTCCACGGGCGGAATGGCCACGCACACGCCTGCGGCAAAGATGTTCTTGTACTTCTTGCTGCGCTGGTATTCGTCGATCAGGACAAAGCCGCGCGGGTTGCATAGCCCCTCCACCGCAGCCACGGCGTCCACGCCCTTGAACGCGGGCAGCATCATGCTGAACTTGAAGGGCAACTCGTGCTCCTTGCGCACCGCGCCGTGGTCATCAAGCTCGGTCACAAACATCTTGCCCGGCTCCACGCGCGTGACCTTGGCGTTGGTAATCCACTTGACGTCGTTGTTGCGGAACTCGCTCTCGAGCATCGACTTGGAGTCGCCCACGCCGCCCAGGCCCATGTGGCCGATATACGGCTCGCTGGTGACAAAGGTGATGGGCACCTTGTTGCGTTTTTTGCGGCGCTTCAAGTCGGTGTTGACGATGAACGTGAATTCGTAGGCCGGCCCAAAGCACGATGCGCCAGGCATTGCGCCAATCACCACCGGGCCGGGTTCTTCCAGCAACTCCTGGTAGTTGCCCCAGGTTTTTTCGGCATGGTTGACGGTGCAAATCGACTGCGTGTTGAACTCCGGGCCGCTGCCCGGTACTTCTTCAAACGAGAGTTTGGGGCCGGTCGTGATCACCAGGTAGTCATACGCCAGGCGGGTGCCATCGGCAAGCTCCAGGGCGTTGCCTTGGGCATCAATCTTTTGCACGCGCTGGGCCACAAAGTCGATCTTCTTCTTTTCCAGATAGGGGCGAATGCCAAAGGTGATGGTGTCGCGCTCGCGCCAGCCCACTGCCAGCCAGGGGTTGGATGGTACGAACTGGAAGTAGTCGATCGCATTGACCACCGTGATGCGGTGCGATGGACCGAGCTTTTCGCGCAGTTCGTAGGCCGTAGGCATGCCTCCAATGCCTGCGCCCAAAATAACGATGTGTGCCATGAATGTCTCCTCTTTTTTTACTTACTCTTGGGTTGAAAAATGCTGACGGGTGTCAGCGGTGAAGCATGCTGTTGACCTGGCCGAGCTGCTGTTCGTCAAGCTGGCCGCTCAGGGCGTGCAAGCGCAAACGGTTGAGCAGCAGTTCGACGCGCGCCTGCTCCAGCGCGAGTTCGGCGGCGCTGGCGTCGTTTTGCGCTTGCAGGAGTTCGAGCGTGGTGCGGTCGCCCACCTGGCGACCCAAGCGGGTGGCGTCAAGCCGGGCCTGACTGGCCTTGCGTGCCTCGGCCAGGGCCTGCAAGCGGGCGCTGCCGGTCTGCATGCCTTGCCAGGCGGCGCGTGTTTGCTGGCTGACCTGCTGGCGGCTGCGCTCGAGTTCGGCGGCTGCCTTGTCCTGCAGGCGCAGGGCTTCGTCCTGCTTGGCGCTGCGCATGCCGCCGGTGAACAGGGGGATGTTCATCTGCAGGCCGATCATCTGCTGCGAGGCGGTGTTGCTGGCAGCGCCATAGTTGCCGCTGCCGCTGAGTTGGTCGCGTCCGGCCTGCGCCACCAAGTCCAGGGTGGGACCAGCGGCCACGCTGAAGCGGCTCGACTCCTGTTGCGCAACTTGCACCTTGGCCGCCATCATGCGCAGCAGCGGGTTGCCCTGCTGCGCAGCTTCGAGCCACTGCGCCAGCGGTGCCAGAGCGGGCTGTGCGTCGGCCAGCGCCTTTGGCAGCGGCTCAACCGGCGCGTCGCTCTGCCCGGTGGCGTCAGCAAGCGCCTGACGCGCCAGCGCCAGTTCATCCTGGGTGGCCAGCACCTGGGCTTGCAGCGCAAAGGCGCGGGCAGATGCCTCGTGCGTGTCGGTAATGGGTTTGTCGCCCAGCGCAAAGCGGTCGCGCGCTTCGGTCAGGGCCAGTTCCACCGCCTGGTGCTGCTCGCGCAGCAAGGCCAGCTTGTCGCTGGCGAGCAGCACATCAAAGTAGCGCTGTGCGGTCAGCAGCATCAAGTCCTGCTGCGCCGCCTGCCACTCCCATTGCGCCACGTCGGCACCAATTTCGAGTTGCCGCGCCTGCGCGCTGCGCTCCTGGTTGATCAGAGGTTGGCTGGCGCTGATCACCCAGCGCGTGGAGTTGCCTCGCTCGACCGAGGTGCCAAAGCCAACCCCGTCGGACTGGCCCAGACCGGGCGCAGAAAAGTGCGCCCCGCTCATGGCCATGTCGGCGTTCATGCTGCCCGCCGTGGCACTGAGCATGACAAACGGACGCCACAGCGCAGCCGCCTGCGCCTTGCGCGACGACCCCGCCTGGCGCGCCGCCTCGGCCACTGCGGCCTGCGGATCACGCTCGCGCGTGGCCTGCCATGCCTGCATCAGGTCCATGGCCTGCGCCGTGCAGGCGCCAACGAGCAGGCTGCCTGCAAGGAGGTATCGGGCGGCGACCATTTAGCAGCCGGGCTGGATGCCAAATTTGCGCAGAATGCTCTCCATCAGACACCATTTGGTGAGCGCGCTTTGCGCCAGGTTGGCTCCCACAAAGGCGGTAAAGGCCAGCCACCATTGGCTAACGAAAATCGGGCTGCCGGGAGTGCCCAGCGCCAGTGATATGAGAATAAAGCTGCCTGCAATCAGGCGTACGACTTGCCAGGATGTCATGGGATTTTCCTTAAAGAGTTGAACGGGGAAAGGGAACGGTTGAAAAAGGGAGATCCGTCACTGCGAGGAGCGAAGCGACGCGGCTGTCCATGCAGCCCGAAGCCATGGATCGCCGCGCTTCGCTCGCGATGACGGGAAAGTTGCTCGCGATGACGGGAAAGTTGCTCGCGATGACGAGGTTACCGCCCCTCGTCATCGCGAGGGCGCAGCCCGTGGCGATCCATGTCTCCTGCTTCATGGCGAGGGCACCGGCTCGAACTCGGCACGGTAGGCAACGTAATACAGGGTTGGAATGACGACCAGGGTCAGGACGGTGGAGACGAAGATGCCGAAGATCAGCGAGATCGCCAGGCCATTGAAGATCGGGTCGTCCAGGATGAAGAAGGCACCGAGCATGGCCGCCAGGCCGGTGAGCATGATGGGCTGCGCGCGGGTGATGGCCGAGTGCACGATGGCACGCTTGAACGGCACGCCCTCACGCACCTGCAGGTTGATAAAGTCCACCAGCAGGATCGAGTTGCGCACGATGATGCCCGCCAGCGCGATCATGCCGATCATGCTGGTGGCGGTG
>CAIPBW010000380.1 GCA_903863395.1 uncultured beta proteobacterium | reverse complement strand
TTGAAATGCGTGTGCATGGCAGCTCTCCGAAGGGTAGCTTCCATCATACGACGCCCTATCACCCGACAAAAAAAGCTCCAAAGAAAACTCCCCGGGGCCTTCCCGCCCCGGGGAGAAAGCAGGTCAGTGTATGCACCTGCGAGGAGACATCCCTAGATCGCATGTGGTGAAGTCGCTCGAAAACCCCACACACGTGAAACACTACGCAAAATCGGTGCCAGAAAAATGCACCAAGGCGGGGCTCTACAAGTGCTGCAGTAGTAGTGCGACGCACTGCTCGGGTGAGGTTGCGCCAGCGCGCAGGTGAACCTCCGGCTGCTCGGGGCGCTGGTAGGGGCTGTCGATTCCGGTAAAGTTTTTTAGCTCACCCCGGCGCACCTTGGCGTACAGGCCCTTGACGTCGCGGCGGGCGCATTCTTCCAGCGGCGTGTCCACAAACACCTCGACAAACTCGCCCTGCGCAAACAAGCTGCGCGCCATGCGTCGCTCGGCGCGAAAGGGCGAGATAAACGCCGTCATCACAATCAGTCCTGCGTCCACCATCAAGCGCGCCACTTCTGCCACGCGGCGGATGTTTTCTACCCGGCTGGCGTCGGTAAAGTCCAGGTCCTTGCTCAAACCCTGGCGTATGTTGTCGCCATCGAGCAAATAGGTGCGCCGCCCCTGTGCGTGCAGCACCACCTCCAGCGCATTGGCCAATGTGGATTTGCCCGAGCCCGACAAACCGGTAAACCAGATCACCTTGCCCGCGTGGCCGTTAAGCTGCTCGCGCTGTTGGCGGGTGACGGTCAGGGCTTGGGTGTACATGAATAAGGAATAAAAGGGAATAAAATATAAAAGGGGACGCTACCCTTAATGGCTTTAAGGGGACAAGACCGGAATTACTTTTCGGCCATGGCGGCGATAGATCGTGAAATCCCTGTCCAACGTCAACACGCGGGACGGTTCGTACAGTTCGGACATACGTACCAGGCACGCATCCGCCAAAGATGCTGGCACGTTGTCATAGCGCTCAAACAAGGAGCGCACTGCCACCACCTGCTCGGCCAATGACATTGCAATTCGCACCACGCCACGTTCTACCAAGGCCAAAGCGCGGGAAGGGTCAAAACCTGCGCGGGACAACAAAAAACAGGTTTCTGCCACGACCGCTTCACAGGTGAGAAATGGTGGCGCGTGCTGCGCAAACTGTGCTTTGGCCCACGCATGGTGCGCATCATTACGGCAAAGCAATGCCACCCATGGCCCAGTATCCAAAATCAGCTGCCCGCTCATACGCTGCCAAAGGCCTTTAAGTGCTCCGGGTTGGTGGACAAATCGGTGGGCCCACCGCCAAAGCAACCGACCAGATCCCCGGCCTGGTCCAACGCAGATACCAGCGGCACCACTGACTTGCGCTGGGCAATAAATGCGGTCAGCGCGCGGCGTACCAACTCCGACTTGCTAAGGTGCGCCTGCTCGCTGAGTTGTTGCAACTCCTGCTCCAGCATCGGTGGAATTTTGATGGTCAAGGTATTCATGCACGGATAATACCGTATGGCACGAGGTAATACAAAGGGAAAAGGAAAAGGGGACGCTACCCTTTTTTGTAACCATTGGGGTTGGCGCTTTGCCAGCGCCAGGTGTCGGTGCACATGTCGGCCAGGGAGCGCGTGGCGCGCCAGCCTAGCAGGTGCTGGGCCAGGGTGGGGTCGGCGTAGCAACTCGCTACGTCACCGGCGCGCCGCGGGGCAACGCGGTAGGGCACGGGCCTCTGGCTGGCCTGCTCAAAAGCGTGCACCACCTCGAGCACGCTGTGGCCCTGGCCGGTGCCCACGTTCACGGTAAAGCTGGGCTGGCCGCGCAGCAGCGTTTGCAAGGCGGCAACGTGGGCTTGGGCCAGGTCTTGCACGTGAATGTAGTCGCGCACGCCGGTGCCGTCCGGGGTGGGGTAGTTGTTGCCGTACACGTTCAAAAACTCTCGTTTGCCAACGGCCACTTGTGCCACATACGGCATCAGGTTGTTGGGCTCGCCCAAGGGGTCTTCGCCTATCAATCCGCTAGGGTGGGCACCCACAGGGTTGAAGTAGCGCAGCACGCCGGTGCGCAGTGCTGCGTTGGCGTTGCGCATGGAGGCCAGAATGTCTTCGCACACCAGCTTGGTGTGGCCATACGGGTTGGTGTGGCTGCGCGCAAAATCTTCGGTAATGGGCACGCGCACCGGGTCGCCGTAGACCGTGGCGCTACTAGAGAACACCAGTGTGCGGCAAGGTGCCGCGTCCATGGCCTGCAGCAGCGCCACCATGCCGCCGAGGTTGTTGGCGTAGTACTTGAGCGGCTGCGCCACGCTCTCGCCTACCGCCTTGAAGCCAGCAAAGTGCACCACCGCCGCCACCTGGTGGCGCTCCAGCAAGCTTTGCACCAGCGCCACGTCTGCCACACTGCCGCGCTGGCACACCACCGCCTGACCGCAAATGCGCTGTAGCCGCTCCAACACCACCGGGCTGCTGTTGGAAAAGTCGTCCAGGATGATCGGCGCAAAGCCGGCCTCTACCAGGGCAACGTAGGTGTGGCTGCCGATATAGCCGGCGCCGCCGGTTAGCAGGATGGTGGGTTTGTGTGTCATATCAAAAAGGGGACGCTACCCTTTATTTGCCTTGTTCGGTCGGCCTTGTGGTCGCGGTTCCAGAGGGCGGCCGACTTCGTTGCCGAGTTGGCGCACAAAATGGGCGTCGCCACACGGCAAGCCCTTGTTGGCGTGTTGCCTGAGTTGGGTGAGCCTTTCGGTGTCGTCCACCATCTGCAGCCAGTTGGACCAATTATCTACCGCGGCGAATTGCTTGCCCCATTTGGACTCAGGTTGGAGCAGGTCGTCGGGCTGCCCCGTGCAATGCGCTGCAGCACTGGACCAGGGATAGTCTTCGG
>CAIPBW010000379.1 GCA_903863395.1 uncultured beta proteobacterium | reverse complement strand
GTTTGGGACCCAAAGATAAAGGTGCGCAGAATCAGCGGTTGCATCAGCGACAGGCAGCGCCTTGATGTCGTCCAGTGTGAGTGTGCCGTATCGGTTGAGTCGCTTATGTTCGGGCGCCACTTTTCCCGTGCGATTTTGGAATTGCCAGGGTGGATCGGCCAAGATGGTTTTGAACTTGCGTTCGCGCACGAAGGCGGCAAAATTTTCAACGATGGTTTCGTGTTTCATACAAGTCGTGAGATCTCGGAGTTCGGGAAAATACTGTTTATAGATCCATGGGTTAACTGTAATTCAAATTAAGCTTGGAGCGCCATGTATTTTTCCAATAGTTGGGCTTTGATACTGGCAATTCGTCGCAAAAGTGACGGGCGAGCGAAAGTGGGTACAGTCAGTCCATTGACCGAGGGCCAAGATGACCACCAATGAATTTGCCCACGCGCAGGACGCGCTGGCCCATGCCTGCCAATCGGCACAGTGGGCCGCGCTGCGTTTTTCGCGCGAGGTAACCGCCACGCGCTGCGTGCGCAACGACACGCCCGAGAAGAACGAGACCCAGATCGACGCCGGGGTGATGTGCGAGGTGCTGGTGGACGGCCACTTTGGCTACGCCGGTACCGCCGATACCAGCGCCCAGGGCTTGCGCCTGGCGTTTGACCGTGCGCTGGCCACCACCCGCGCCACCAGTGCCCACAAGGCGCACGCCTTCACCAGCGCCCAGCGCCCCAGCGCCAGCGGGCGCTACCGCAGCCCGCGCAGCAAGCCGCTGGACGCGGCGGCACTCGCCGACATCACCGACTGCCTGCGCGCAGCCAGCGCGGCGATGAACGCCTCGGAGCTGATCGTCAACCGCAGCGCGCGCTGCACCACCATCCAGACCCAACTGGCTTACCTGTCCAGTAGCGGTGCCGACATCCGCCAGGACTTTGACATGGTCGACATCGAGCTGGCGGCCACGGCGGCGCAGGGGCTGGAGTCGCAAACCCGCACCTGGGCACACACCGGGCAATTTGGTGCCGAGGTGTTTGATCGCAGCCACTGGCAGACGCAGGCCCGGCGCGTGGCCGACGAGGCGCTGGAGTTGCTGAGTGCCGAAAACTGTCCCACCGGCGTGATGGACCTGATCCTCATGCCCGACCAGATGATGTTGCAGATCCACGAGTCCATCGGCCACCCGCTGGAGTTGGACCGCATCCTGGGCGACGAGCGCAACTACGCCGGTTGGAGCTTTGTGCAGCCGGGCGACTTTGGCACGCTGCGCTATGGCTCGGAGTTGATGAACGTGAGTTTCGATCCGACGCTGGCGCACGAATTTGCCAGCTACGCGTTTGACGACGGCGGCAACCCGGCCCGGCGCGAACTGCTGATCGAAGGCGGCATGCTGCGCCGGGGCCTGGGTTCGCTTGAGTCGCAGCAGCGCAGCGGCTTGCCCGGCGTGGCCAACTTCCGTTCGGCATCGTGGAACCGCGCGCCGATTGACCGCATGGCCAACCTCAACCTGGAGCCCGGCAGCTCAACGCTGGACGAACTTGTCAGCCGCGTGGAAAACGGCGTGCTGATGAGCACCAACCGCTCCTGGTCGATTGACGACTACCGCAACAAGTTCCAGTTTGGCTGCGAGCGCGGCCAACTGATTCGCAACGGCAAACTCGGCGCGGTGGTGCGCAACCCCAACTACCGTGGCATCACGGTCGATTTCTGGAACCATCTGGCCGGTGTCGGCAAGGAACAGGTGGCCTACGGCACACCCAACTGCGGCAAGGGCGAACCCAATCAGGTGATCCGGGTCGGGCACGCGTCCCCGGCCTGCCTGTTCCAGGGCGTGCAGGTATTTGGGGGTGGGGCATGAGCGACTTTTCTGCGCAAGTGCGCACCCATTTCGACGCGCTCTCCACGCGGGTGCTGGGCCAACTCCAGGGCGGCGAGCAAGCCACGCTCAACCTGAGCGCCGAAGACAGCCTGTTTGTGCGCTTCAACCGCAACCGCGTGCGCCAGAACACCGATGTGCGCCAGATCACCCTGGCGCTGCAACTGCAGTCCAACGCGCGCACGGTGGAGCAGTCGTGCAGCCTGAGCGGTCAGTGGGACGCTGACTGCGCGCTGCTGGAGCAGGTCTTGCAGTCCTGCCGCAGCGAAGTGGCGGTGCTCGACGCCGACCCGCACCAGGTGCCGGTGGTCAACCACGGCAGCAGTGCCGAGGAGTTTCGCGGTGCCCTATTGCGTGCGGACGAACTGATGGATGCCATGGCCCAGAGCACGCACGGCTGCGATCTGGCTGGCTTGTATGCGGGCGGCGTGGTGATTCGTGCCAACCGCAATTCAGAGGGGCAAAGCCACTGGTTTTCCACCGAGAGTTTCTCATTGGACTACTCGCTGTACGACGGCCCCAAGGCGGCCAAGGGCGGCTATGCCGGTGCGCGCTGGGACGGTGCG
>CAIPBW010000378.1 GCA_903863395.1 uncultured beta proteobacterium | reverse complement strand
GCTCGCGTGATGCGCTCGCGCAGGTGCAGGGCGTGGCCGAGTGGCTGGATGCGCCGGTGGCCACCACCTTGCAGGGGCTATCCTCTTTTCCGGCCCAGCACCCGTTGCACGTGGGCTTTGGCTTTGGTGCCTCCGCCGTGCCCGCAGCGCGCCATGCGTTTCAGGACTGCGACTGCCTGTTGGCGGTGGGCACGCGCTTTGCCGAGATTGCCACTGGCAGCTTTGGCGTGGAGGTGCCCGAGAACCTGATCCATATCGACATCAACCCCACCACCATTGGGGCCAACTACCCGGCCAAGGTCGGCATCGCCGCAGACGCTGCGGCGGTGCTGGGCAAATTGCTTTTGGCGCTGAAGGCATCCGGAGCGGCGCGTGCGCCGCGCGCTGCATTGCACGCGCAGATTCGCGCCGACAAACTGGCCTATCGCCAGAGTTGGTACCAGGCGGATGTGCCCGACAAGGTCAACCCGGCGCGCTTTTTTGATGCCTTGCGCGCCCAAACGCCCGACGACGGCATTCTGGTGGTGGACGACGGCAACCACACCTTTTTGACCGCCGAGTTGATGCCGATCCATGCCCCCAAGAGCGTGATACTGCCAACCGATTTCAACTGCATGGGTTACGCCGTTCCTGCAGCCATTGGTGCCAAGCTGGCGTATCCGCAGCGTCTGGTGCAGACCATTGTGGGGGACGGCGCGTTTCTGATGACCTGCATGGAAATCCTGACCGCCAGCGCCAACCAGTTGGGCCTGGTGTACTACGTGTTCAACGACGGCAGCCTGTCGCAGATTGCGCAGGCGCAGCAGATTCCGTACAACCGCAGCCCTTGCACCAAGTTGGGCGTGGTCAAACTCGAAGGCGTGGCCATGGCAACGGGCGCGCGCTACCTGCGCATAGCCGACAACGCGGGCATTGCCGACGCCATCAAGCAGGCCATTGCCGCCGCCGCCAACGCAGAGGCCGTGGTGGTGGACGTGAACATTGATTACGCCAAGGCCACGGCGTTCACGCAAGGCGCTGTCAAGTCCAACTTCGGGCGCTTTTCGCTCGGCCAGAAGGCGCGCATCCTGACGCGGGCGCTTGCGCGGCGCATCACCGGCTAAGTTGGCCTACTTGTTCTTGAGCTTGCCCTTGGGCAGCACCGCCGTGACTGGCGGATTGGGGCGGTCTGAACCCGAATTCCTGGGCTCGGACGTGTCCTTCTTGGGCTTCTTGGACAACTTCTCGCTACGCTGATCACCTTTTGCCATAGAACCTCCATCACTGGCCCCGGGATGGTGCCGACGGACCGATAATAAGCCAATACAGCCAGCATATTTTGCAACTGCGCTGATGCTGACTTGCATCAAGGACGATCCCGGGGAGAAGGCGCAGCATCAAACTGCCCCTGGTTAATTTGTGAGGTAACACCATGTTCAAGCACATTCTTTTAGCTACCGACGGTTCAGCAGCATCGGCCCACGCGGCGCAGATGGCGGTGGGGCTGGCACGCACACACGGCGCCAGGCTCACGGCGGTGTATGTTGCAGACCCCTATCCCTACATGGGTGTGGGCGAAGTCAATCCGGTGGGCTTCCAGGCCTATATGGCCGCAGCCCAGGAGCATGCTGCCCAGGCCCATGCCCAGGTCGAGACACTGTGCACCCAAGGGGGTGCGGCGGTTACGCTGCAGGTGCGGCTGGTGGAGGACGTGGCCGCAGCCAGTGGCATCGTGCAAACCGCCGAGGCCGAGGGTGCCGATCTGGTGGTGATGGGTTCGCACGGGCGCTCTGGCATCGTGCGCCTGATGCTCGGCAGCGTGGCCACCAAGGTGGTTGCCGAGTCCACCGTTCCGGTGCTGGTCTGCCGCTAGGCGCGCGCGCTTAGCCCGCGCCCATGGCGAGCGTGGCGGCCTTGCGGTCGGCGCTCACCTTCTGGGCGCTGGCGCGCTCACCCACCAGCCTGGTATAGGGCTTGTAGTCCACACCACCCGCAGCCAGCAGGTCTTCGCCGTAGATGGCGCGCGTGGCCATGCCCACCAGCGGCAGGTTGTTGTAGGCCACGCAATCGGCCAGCGTGAAACTCTCGCCACCCACGTAGGGCGCAAACTTCGCCAGGCGTTTGAATCCGGCAATGTTTTTCTCAAGCTGCTTGCGCACCCGCACCTGCGCCGACTCGCTCACCGTGCCGCCGAAGAACGCCTGCGGATAGAGTTCGCGCGCCACCAGTTCCAGGTGCAGATCGATAAAGTTGATCAGCTCACGCACCTTGGCTGCGGCAAACGCATCGGCGGGCAGTAGCGACAGGCCGGGGTGAGCGGCTTCCACGTACTCCAGAATGGCGTGGCTTTCACACATTGCGCCCTGGGGCGTGCGGATGAACGGAATCTTGCCCAGCGGCGAGCAACTCAGCACCGCCTCGTCCTTGGAGCCGGTCATGACGCGCTCCTCGGTAAAGGCCGCACCTTTTTCCAGTAGTGCCATCTTGACGACGTTGTAGTAGTTGGAAATGGCAAAGCCGCAGAGTGTGATCATGGCGTGGGTCTCCGGTGAAAAGGGTGCTCCAGTTTAGGCGAACCGGGCGCAATGCGCTGTGCGGACAAGCCCTCATACCTTCTCAGGTCAATTGCTCACGGTGATCGTCCGACACCTAAAATGTTCACCCTCAGCTACAGAAAGCATAGCAATTCACGTGAACTACCTCGCCCTCAAACACCTACATATAACCTGCGTCGTGATCAGCGGCAGCCTGTTTGCGCTGCGCGGTTGGTGGATGCTCCAGGGCTCGCCCTGGTTGAACAATGCCTGGGTGCGGCGCATGCCGCATGTGGTGGACACGCTGCTGCTGGGCAGCGCGCTGTGGATGGCGAGCATCATCGGCCAATACCCGTTTGTGCACGGCTGGCTCACAGCCAAGGTGCTGGCCTTGCTGGTCTACATCGTGCTGGGCAGCGTGGCGCTCAAGCGCGGTAAGACGATGGAGCTGCGTGCCGGAGCGCTGGTTGCGGCGTTGCTGGTGTTTGGCTACATCGTGCGAGTAGCGCTAACCAAATTGCCACTGCCGTTTTGATGCAGCAGCCCGGGTTCAGACCCGCTCACGCAGACCCTGCACCAGTGCGCCCAGGGCGATGCCCGCAAGCGCCCAGAGCAATTCAAGGTTGCCGGTTCCCAGTGCGGCGATGGCCGGACCCGGACACACGCCGCAAATTCCCCAGCCCAGGCCAAACAGCGCGGCCCCGGTGGCGGTGCCCTGGTTCCAGACGCTGGGGT
>CAIPBW010000377.1 GCA_903863395.1 uncultured beta proteobacterium | reverse complement strand
CTGGGCGGGCGCGGCATCAACGAGCTGGCCACGCCGTTTCATTCGACCAAGCCCGAAGGCATGGGCATGGGGTTGGCGATTTGCCGCTCGGTAATCGAGGCCCACCACGGCGCACTCGAAGCCGGCACCAGCCCGCTCGGCGGCGCACGCCTGTCGTTTACGCTGCCGGTAGACTTAAGCCCGGTAACCGCCCCATGACCGCAGAGCACAGCCCCCCCGAACCCACCGTCCACCTGGTTGACGACGAGGCATCGGTGCGCGACGCGCTCGCCTTTCTGATGGGCTCGCACGGGCTTGCGGTACGCAGCTACGCCAGCGGGCCGGAGTTTCTGGCCGCGCTCGATGCAGCGCCACTGCGCGGCTGCATTTTGCTGGACGTGCGCATGGAGCCCATGTCGGGCTTGCAGGTACACGACGAACTGCTTGCGCGCGCCATCCATCTACCGGTGCTGTTCCTGACGGGCCACGGCGACATCCCGATGGCGGTGGACGCGCTGCAAAAGGGCGCTTTTGACTTTCTGGAAAAACCCTTCACCGGCGACGCCCTGGTGCAGCGCGTGCAACGCGCCCTGGCGCTGGAGGCGAGCCACCACGCCCAGCGCGCCGACCACTTGCAGGAGCGCAACCGCATGGACAGCCTGACCGAGCGCGAACACGCCGTCATGCTGCTGGTGGCCGCAGGCAAGCTCAACAAGGTGATTGCCGACGAACTCTGCGTCTCGGTGCGTACCGTCGAAGTCCACCGCGCCCGCGTTTTTGCCAAGCTCGGCGTACGCTCCAGCGCCGAAGTCGCCACCGTACTCACCCGCCTGGAGCAGGACGCAAGCAGCGCGCGGGGGCACAAGGTGTAGCCAGTCAAGCCTGGGAATACACGTCGCATTAGCTATCAAATACTGATTGCATTTGCAGTTGCGTTTGTTATGATTGATTGCATGAACAGCAAGCATGCAAAAACCCTGGCGGCAATTTTTGCAACGCCCGCTGCAAGCAACATCAAGTTCTCCGACATCGAGGCCTTGGTGATTGCGCTTGGGGGCGAGGTGCGCGAAGGTGATGGTTCGCGGGTGGCGATGCTGTTGAACGGTGGCGTCAAACATGCACATCGCCCACACCCGGGCAAAGAGGCAAAGCGCTACCAGGTCAGGGAAATCAAAGAATGGCTAACAGCAGTTGGGATAACAACATGAGTGCAATGAACTACAGAGGCTATACCGCACGCGTCGAGTTTGACGAGAAGGACGACGTTTTCTGGGGCAAGGTGCTTGGCCTTCCCGCCACGCAAAGCATCAGCTTTGAGGGGAAGACGGTTGCACAGTTGAGGCAGGACTTCCACAACGCCATTGACTTCTACATTGCAGATTGCGCCAAATCCGGCAAGGAAGCGGTCAAACCCGCCAGCGGCAAGCTGATGCTTCGGGTGGCACCCGAAATCCATAGCGCAGCACTGATTGCTGCGCAGGCCAGTGGCGTCAGCCTGAACCAGTGGGCAGCCAAGGTGCTGCAAGCGGCAGCGCACGTTTAGGCCGGGCTCAACCGCAATCTCTCACCCGCCTGGAGCAGGACGCAAGCAGCGCGCGAACGGCACAAGGGATAATCCATGCCACATGGCACTGATTACCTTACTTGACGCCCAGCTGGCATTTGGGCATGTGGCCCTGCTCGACCACGCTGGTTTTTCCCTTGAAGCAAACGAACGCGTTGGCCTGATTGGCCGCAACGGCGCGGGCAAGTCGTCGCTGCTCAAAATTCTGGCGGGCATTGAAAAGCCTGACGACGGCAGCCTGCAGGTGCAAAACAACACCCGCATCGCCTACGTCGCGCAGGAACCGCAGTTGGACGCCGACGCCAGTATTTTTGAATCCGTCAGCGCCGGTCTGGCGCGGGTGATTGCGCTGATTGACGAATACTCCCAGGGCCACGGCGACCTCGACGCCATGCAAAGCGAGATCGAATCGCTGGACGGCTGGAACTGGGAGCAGCGCGTGAATGAAACGCTGCAGCGCCTGCACCTGGAGCCGCAAGCCAAGGTGAATACGCTCTCGGGCGGCACCAAGAAGCGCGTGGCGCTGGCCCAGGCGCTGGTGGCGCAGCCCGATGTGCTGCTGCTGGACGAACCCACCAACCACCTGGACCTCGACAGCATCGAGTGGCTCGAAGGGTTGCTGGTCGAGTTTGCCGGCTCCATCATCACCATCACCCACGACCGCACGTTTCTGGACCGGGTTGCCACCCGCATCGTTGAGCTCGACCGTGGGCAACTGCTCTCCTACCCCGGCAACTTTGCCGCCTACCTGGTGCAAAAGGACGAGCAGTTGGCGCAGGAGGCCGTCATCAACGCCCGCGCCGACAAGTTGCTGGCGCAGGAAGAAGTCTGGATTCGCAAGGGCGTGGAGGCGCGGCGCACCCGCGCCCAGGGGCGCATTACCCGGCTGGAGCGCATGCGTGCAGCGCGGGTGGCGCGGCGCGATGCGGTGGGCAGCGTCAACATGGACATTGCCAGCGGCGCGGCCAGCGGCAAACTGGTCTCGGAGATGACGCACATCTCCAAGCACTTCGGCGCACAGGCCGTGGTGAAGGATTTTTCTGCCACCATTTTGCGCGGCGACAAGATTGGCCTGCTTGGGCCCAACGGCGCGGGCAAGACCACCTTGCTCAAGCTCATTCTGGGCGAACTCAAGCCCGACCCGGCACCGGCCAACGCACCCAAGCCCGAACCCGGCCACAGCCCCTGGGGCACGGTGCGCCTGGGTGCCAACGTCACGGTGGCGTACTTTGACCAGATGCGCAACGCGCTCAATCTGGATGCCACGCTGGAGGACTTCATCAGCCCGGGCTCGGAGTGGATCGAGATTGGCAACCGACGCCAGCACGTCAAGAGCTACCTGGGCGATTTTCTGTTTTCGCCCGCGCGCGCGCACTCGCCGGTGCGCTCGCTCTCGGGCGGCGAGCGCAACCGCCTGCTACTGGCGCGCCTGTTTGCGCGCCCGGCCAACGTGCTGGTGCTCGATGAGCCCACCAACGACCTCGATATCGACACCCTCGAACTGCTCGAAGACCTGCTGCAAAACTACGACGGCACGGTGTTTCTGGTCAGCCACGACCGTACCTTTCTGGACAACGTGGTCACCAGCACCATTGCCTACGAGGGCGACGCGCACTGGCGCGAGTACGAAGGCGGCGTCAACGACTGGCTGACCCAAAGCCGCCGCGCCAGCGAGATCGCCCAGAGCAAGGGACAAAAGGGTGCCAACCCGTTCAATTACGGCCGCGAGACTTCCACCAAGAAAGAGCCAGCCAAAGCGGTAGCCGCGCCTGCGGCGCAGCCCAAGGCGCGCAAGCTCAGCTTCAAGGAGCAGCGCGAGCTTGACGGCCTGCCTGAAAAAATCGCCACGCTCGAAGCCGAGCAGCAAACCATCAACGCCACCCTGGCCGATGGCAGCCTGTACGCCAGCGACAACGCACGCGCCCTGCAACTCGCCAGCCGCAGCGCACAGATTGACGACGCATTACTCGCCGCTCTGGATCGTTGGGAAGAACTCGGCCGCCCGGCCTGAGCGCTGTAATTCGCGCAAAGTGGTTGGCAGAGTTTGGGGCTGGGGCCCGCGCCTCATACTGTCAAAGGCCCAGAAATCGGCGCGGGCCCCAGCCCCAAACTCTGCGGGGAGCGCGAGAGATCGGCAACTCGTTATCGCGAAGCCACACTCCTTCGTCATCGCAAGCTCGCTACCCCTCGTCATCGCAAAGCCACCCCCCCCGTCATCGCGAGGCCGTCAGGCCGTGGCGATCCATGACTTTGTGCCTGCATGGATTGCCGCGCTGCGCTCGCAATGACAGCCTTTCACCCTCTCCATGAACCGCAGTTTCGTCACTGCGAGGAGCGAAGCGACGCGGCAGTCCATGTCCGAAGGTATTCCTGCATGGATTGGCACGGCCTTCGGCCTCGCGATGACGCAATGGCGCGGGGGACTTCTAAAAGCCTAGCG
>CAIPBW010000376.1 GCA_903863395.1 uncultured beta proteobacterium | reverse complement strand
TCCAGTGCTGCATATCGCTGCCGACAAACGCCTGCACTGCCTGCGCCAGTTGCGGCAGCACCGGGGCCAGGTAGCGCGTGAGCACGGCAAAGGTATTGATCAGCACCGAGCACACCTGGTGCAGGGCGACGTTGTTGGCGGCGTCCTTGGCCAGGTCCCAGGGCTTGTTCTGGTCCACATAGGCGTTGACCTTGTCGGCCAGCAGCATCACTTCGCGCGTGACCTTGCCCAGCTCACGCGCCTCGTAGAGTTGCGCCAGCGCGTCGCTCGCAGCGCGCACCTCGGCCAGCAGCGCGCTGCCATTGGTGCCCAGGTCGCTGGCCAGGCGTCCGTCAAAGCGCTTGGTCAGAAAGCCTGCAGCGCGTGAGGCAATGTTGATGTACTTGCCGATCAGGTCGCTGTTGACGCGCGCCATGAAGTCGTCGGCGTTGAAGTCAATGTCTTCATTGCGCGCCGAGAGCTTGGCCGCGAGATAGTAGCGCAGCCACTCGGGGTTCATGCCCAGGCGCAGGTACTTGAGCGGGTCGAGCCCGGTGCCGCGGCTCTTGCTCATCTTCTCGCCGTTGTTGACCGTGAGAAAGCCGTGCACAAAGATGTTGTCAGGCGTCTTGCGCCCGCTAAAGTGCAGCGTGGCCGGCCAGAACAGGGTGTGGAAAGTGACGATGTCCTTGCCGATAAAGTGGTACTGCTCCAGCGCAGGGTTGGCCATGTAGGCGTCGTAATCCACACCGCGCTTGGCGCACAGGTTCTTGAGCGAGGCCAGGTAGCCAATGGGCGCGTCCAGCCAGACGTAGAAGTACTTGCCCGGCGCGTCCGGGATCTCGATGCCAAAGTACGGTGCGTCGCGCGAAATGTCCCAGTCGCCCAGACCGTCGCTGGTGGAGCCGTCGGGGTTGGTGCGTACCGTGAACCATTCCTTGATCTTGTTGGCCACCTCGGGTTGGAGCTTGCCGTCTTGCGTCCAGCGGCTCAGGAAATCCACGCAGCGCGGGTCGGAGAGCTTGAAGAAAAAATGCTCCGAACTGCGCAACTGCGGCGTGGCCCCCGACAGCGCCGAATACGGCTTGATCAGATCGGTGGGCGCATAGACCGCGCCGCAGACCTCGCAGTTGTCGCCGTACTGGTCCGCTGCGTGGCACTTGGGGCACTCGCCCTTGATGAAGCGGTCGGGCAAGAACATGTTCTTCTCGGGGTCGAAGAACTGCTCGATGGTGCGGCGCTCGATCAGTGAACCATCCTTGTTGTCGCGCAGGTCGCGGTAGATGGCTTGCGCTAGCTCGTGGTTCTCGGGCGCGTCGGTGCTGTGCCAGTTGTCAAAGCTGATGTGAAAGCCGTCCAGATACGGCTTGCGTCCGGAGGCGATGTCGGAGACGAACTGCTGCGGCGTCTTGCCCGCCTTTTCGGCAGCGATCATGATCGGCGCGCCGTGCGTATCGTCAGCGCAGCAAAAATCCACCGCATGGCCCTGCATGCGCTGGAACCGCACCCAGATATCGGCCTGGATGTACTCCATGATGTGGCCGATATGGAAGTTGCCATTGGCATACGGCAAGGCCGTGGTGACGAATATTTGGCGTGGCATGGAGTCAGGGCATATTGGAAGACAGCGGGTGATTTTAGTCTGTCACCTGTTGGCGCAGCCTTGGTGCCGGTCATTGCGAGCGCAGCGTGGCAATCCGTGACTTCCGAGATGCATGGATTGCCGCGCTGCGCTCGCAATGACAGCCACCCGTCATCGCAATGCCTCCTATCCTGTTATCGCAGCGCCTCCACTCTCCGTCATCGCAGCGCCTCCACTCTCCGTCATCGCGAGGCCGTCAGGCCGTGGCGATCCATGTGCAGGTTGGCCTCCAGCCACAAGTGCTGGACGGCTTAGCGCAACCGCAGCGGGTCGCGGCGGCGCTCGGGGCGGGGGGGTGGCACGGTGATGGCGTGCAGGTGGTGGACCTGGGGGTCGCTCCAGCCAAAAAAGGCGCAGACCTCGGCGCGCTGGCGCTGGGCGTCGGCGTAGCCCAGGGCCATGAGTTCGCTGGTGTAGCCGCTTTCAAACAGCAGGTAGCTCGCCAGCGCCGAGCCCTTCACGTCGGCCTGGCGCGAGGACACGCCCACACCGCGCAGCACGGTGCGTACCGCGTGTGGCAGGGCGTCAACGTGGCGCGAGGCCACCGTGTCCAGGCGCTGGCTGGGCGAGATCACCAACAGGTCCAGTGGGCGCAAGGCGCTGGCCTGGCGCAGTTCCTCGGGCACCAGCCCAATGGTGTGGTTGATGCGCCGCGCACGCTCGATGTCCACCGCCAGCGCGTCCAGAAAAATGTTGGACAGGGCGTGGCCGGCAATTTGCGCCAGCGACGGGTAGGCGTGGGTGGGCGGCAGCGCCGATTCGTCCTTGGGCTCGTGCATGCGCCCAGCCCCCACCACCAGAATGCGCTGGGCACCCAGATGGATGGCCGGCGACACCGGTGCCGACTGGCGCATCGAGCCGTCGCCAAAGTACTCGTAGTGGCCGTTGATGTGCAGCTCGGTGGCCGGAAACACAAACGGAATGGCGCTGGAGGCCAGCAGGTGCTCGTGCGTGATGCGGTCGCGCACCGACAAGCGTTGGCTGCGCACCCAGGGCTGCAAGCGTTTGTCGCCTTCAAAAAACGTGATGTGGTTGCCCGTGCTGTAGCTCGATGCGGTGACCGCCAGCGCCTGCATGTGGCCGTCGCGGATCAGGTCGGGCAGCCGCTCCAGCGGCACCAGTTCCTGCAGCAGCTTGGACAGCGGCGAGTTGTCCAGCAGCGAGCGCGGCTTCATGCGCCGCCAGCGCGCCAGTACCCAACCCAGCGAGAGCAGCGTCAGCCAGGTGGCGCCCGAGCGCAGCATGCTGAGGTGGTCGGCGCGGTACACCTGCTCAGCGCGAAAACCGCGCCAGGTGGCAGCAATCATGCGCACCGTGGCGTCAAAGTTGTCGCTGCCGCAGGCCAGGGCCGATGCGTTGATGGCCCCTGCCGAGGTGCCGGTGATGATGGGAAACGGGTTGGGTTCTTTGGCCGCACCACAGTCCAGGCGGATGTCGGCAATGGCTTCGAGCACGCCCACCTGGTACGCGGCGCGCGCACCACCCCCCGTGAGCAGCAGCCCGGCGCTGGTAGTCGGTGGATTGGGCACATGCAACATGCAGCCATTATGAAGTGCTGCGAGGCCTTACGCGCGGTGACCCACCGGCCGATAACCCTACGGTCAACGTGGGCGTAGCCTTGAGCGGCGCAGCGTGGGGGCCCACACACATGAGCGCCGCCGGGCCGCCCCAAGGCGCGAGGGCCCCCTTGGGGGGCAGCGACCCGCGCAGCGGCGGAGCGTGGGGGTCCACACTACACTATCGCCTTTTCAGGAGTAATGCGATGACGGTGACTGACTCGGCGCTGATGGACGCGCTCAAGAGCGTTGTGGACCCCAACACCGGGCACGACTTTGTTTCTTCCAAGGCGGTCAAGAACCTGGTGATCAGCGGCGCGGACGTGGCTTTTGACGTGGAGCTGGGCTACCCGGCGCAGAGCCAGATCGCGGGCTTTCGCAAGGCGCTGATCGATGCGGCCAAGACCGTGCCTGGCGTGGGCAATGTGTCGGTCAACGTGCGCACCAACATCGTGGCGCACGCGGTGCAGCGCGGCGTGCAACTGCTGCCGCGTGTCAAGAATATTGTGGCCGTGGCCTCGGGCAAGGGCGGCGTGGGCAAGAGCACCACGGCGGTCAACCTGGCGCTGGCGCTGGCCGCCGAAGGCGCGCGCGTGGGCCTGCTTGACGCCGACATCTACGGCCCGAGCCTGCCGATGATGATGGGCATCGATGGCCGCCCCGAGAGCCTGGACGGCGCCAACATGGAGCCGCTGGAAAACTACGGCGTGCAGGTGATGTCGATCGGCTTTCTGGTGGCGCAGGACGAAGCCATGATCTGGCGCGGCCCCATGGCCACCCAGGCGCTGGAGCAGTTGCTGCGCCAGACCAACTGGAAAGACCTGGACTACCTGGTGGTGGACATGCCCCCGGGCACGGGCGACATCCAGCTCACCCTGAGCCAGCGCGTGCCCATGACCGGCGCGATCATCGTCACCACGCCGCAGGACATTGCCCTGCTTGATGCCAAGAAGGGCATCAAGATGTTCGAGAAGGTGGGCGTTCCGATTCTGGGCATTGTGGAAAACATGGCGGTGCACGTGTGCAGCCAGTGCGGTCACGTGGAACACATTTTTGGCACCGATGGTGGCAAGAAGATGGCCGCCGAGTACGGCATGGACTACCTCGGCGCACTGCCGCTGAACATGCAAATCCGGCTGCAAGCCGACAGCGGCAAGCCCACCGTGGTGGCCGACCCCGAAGGCGAAGTGGCAGCCATCTACAAGGCCGTGGCACGTCAGGTGGCGGTGTCGATTGCGGCGCGCAACAAGGACTTTTCTTCCAAGTTCCCCACCATCACGATCAGCAAGACCACCTGAGGGTTGCAGCAACGTGGAGCTTGCGCCCGTGCCTGTGCCCATGACCTCTTTGCCCCTGCCACGGTTGAGCCAGTCCGTCGTGGCGCTGACGCAGGAGTGCTCCGCCCTCAACGAGCGTGGCGAGCACGTTGCCGTCACCATCCCGCGCGAGCGCGCGCTCACCGTGTACGTGGACAAGCGCGAACTGGTCACCCTCATGACGCTGGGCGCGCACGCCGAGTGGCTGGTGCTGGGGTATCTGCGTAACCAGCGGCTGGTGAAGTCGGTGCACGAGGTTGAATCGATCACGGTCGATTGGGAGGTGGGCGCCGCCGCCGTCAAGACGCGTAGCGGCATTGCGCAGCTTGCCAAGCGCACCGCCAAGCGCGTGGTTACCACCGGCTGCGGCCAGGGCAGCGTGTTTGGCAATCTGATGGACGATGTGGACCAGATCGTGCTGCCGCCCACCACCCTGCTGCAGTCGCAGCTGTACGGCATCGTGCAGGCGATCCGCGTGCACGACAGCATCTACAAGGTGGCCGGCTCGGTACACGGCTGCGCGCTGTTTCGGGGTGACGAAGTGCAACTCTTCATCGAAGACGTGGGGCGCCACAACGCCATTGACACCATTGCCGGCTGGATGTGGATGCAGGGCGTAAGCGGCGCCGACAAGGTGTTCTACACCACCGGGCGCTTGACCAGCGAAATGGTGATCAAGTCGGCGCAGATGGGGGTTGCGATTGCCGTCTCGCGCAGCGGCATCACCGAGATGGGGCTGGAAGTGGCGCGCAAAGTGGGCCTGTGCGCCATCGGGCGCGCCACGCTGCACCGCTTCCTGTGCTACAGCGCCAGCGAGCGCCTGCAGCTTGAGCCCGAGAGCGCAGGCGCATTGCTGCGTGCCGCGCAGTAAGTCCCCGTGTGGGCGCAGTGCAGCAACTTGCGCTAAGGTAGCGCCATGACAACTTCTTTCTGGAGCCTGGGCGCACGCACGCTGGGGCGCGACTTGCGCTCGGGCGACTTGCGTCTGCTGCTGGTGGGCGTAACGCTGGCCGTGGCGGCGCTCACGGCCGTCGGTTTTTTTGCCGATCGGCTGCAAGCCGGCCTGCAGCGCGACGCGCGCCAACTGCTTGGCGGCGACGCCGTGGTGGCTAGCGACAACCCCACTGCGCCCGCATTGAAGGAGAAAGCGCGCGCGCTGGGGCTCACGCAGGTGACGACGCTGGGCTTTGCCACCATGGCGCGCAGCACCGATGCCCAAGGTGCCGGCGCCAAACTGGTGGGTCTGAAAGTGGTCGAGCCGGGTTACCCCTTGCGTGGCACCCTGCGCATTGCCAGCAGCGCCGATGGGGCGGAAGCGCCCACGCACGCCATTCCAGCCCCCGGCCAAGCCTGGGTGGATGGCGCGCTGCTGGAGGCGCTGGGCCTGAAGGTGGGCGATGCCTTGTTGCTGGGAGAAGCCCAACTGCGTATTGACGCCGTTCTGCGCTTTGAGCCCGACCGGGGGGCGGGTTTCATGAACTTTGCGCCACGCGTCATGATCAACCGCGCAGACCTCGCCGCCACCGCGCTGGTGCAACCTGCCAGCCGCCTGACCTACCGCATGGCCGTGGTTGGTGAGGACGATGTGGTGACCCGGTTTGTGGACTGGGCCCAGGCCCAGGTCAAGGCGGGCAGTGGCGGCGCGCGCTCTGACGCCAGCCCAATGCGCGGGGTGCGCGTGGAGTCGCTGCAAAGCGGGCGCCCCGAGATGAGCCAGACGCTGGACCGGGCGCAAAAGTTTCTCAGCCTGATTGCGCTGCTGGCGGCGCTACTTAGCGCCGTGGCGGTGGCGCTCGCGTCGCGCGCTTTTGCAGCCAGCCATCTGGACGACTGCGCCATGCTGCGCGTGCTCGGCCTGAGCCAGCGCACCATCGCCAGCGCCTACACGTTCGAGTTTGTGCTGGTCGGGCTGTTTGCCAGCCTGTTGGGTGCCCTGCTGGGCTATGGCGTGCAAAGCCTTTTTGTGCTGCTGCTGGCTGGTTTGGTGGATACCGTGTTGCCAGCCGCAAGCGTCTGGCCGCTGCTGCTGGGCCTGGGCATGGGCTTGACGCTGCTGCTGGCCTTTGGCCTGCCGCCAGTACTGCAACTCGCGCAGGTGCCGCCGCTGCGCGTGATCCGGCGCGACGTGGGCAACCTCAAGCCGGCCTCGGCGGGCGTGCTCGGCGTGGGCGTACTCGGCTTTGCCACGCTGCTGCTGGTGGCCAGCAAGGACCTCACCCTCGGGTTGATTGCCGTGGGCGGCTTCGCAGCGGCAGTGCTGGTGTTTGCGGGCATGAGCTGGCTGGCGGTCAAGCTGCTGCGCTGGAGCGTCAACGAAACCACGGCACCGCGCGCCTTGGTGCTGGCGGCGCGCCAGATGGCGGCGCGCCCGGCCTACACCGTGGTGCAGGTCAGCGCCCTGGCGGTGGGGCTCTTGGCGCTGGTGCTGCTGGTGCTGCTGCGCACCGACCTGATTGGCAGTTGGCGCAAGGCCACACCGGCTGATGCACCCAACCGCTTTGTCATCAACATCATGCCCGAGCAGGCGCAGGACTTTCAGGGCAGTCTCACCAAGGCGGGCGTGCAGCGCTACGACTGGTACCCGATGGTGCGCGCACGGCTGGTTGGCGTAAACGACCGCACCGTCTCCAGCGAAGACTTTGAAGACGAGCGCGCCAAGCGCCTGGTGGACCGCGAGTTCAACGTGTCGTACGCCACCGAACTTCCGGCGCACAACGCCGTGGTGGGCGGGCGCTGGCAGGAGGGCGAGGGTGGTGCTGTCAGTTTGGAAGAGGGCATTGCCAAGACCTTGAACCTGCACCTGGACGACGTGCTGCGCTTTGACGTGGGCGGTGTGCAGTCGCAAGCGCGCATCACCTCGCTGCGCAAGGTGGACTGGAACTCCATGCGCGCCAATTTCTTTGTGATCTATCCGGTGGCGCAGTTGGAAAATGTGCCCGTCACCTTCATGAGCGCTTTCAGGGCGCCGGCCGTTGCAGGCTTTGACAACGCGCTGGTGCGCCGGTTTCCCAACGTTACCGAGGTGGATATGACCAGCACCCTGGCCCAGGTGCAGCGCGTGCTCGACCAGGTGATTGGTGCGGTCGAGTTCTTGTTTGTGTTTACCCTGGCGGCCGGGCTGGTGGTGCTGTTTGCCGCCGTTACCGCCACGCGCGAGGAGCGTGCGCGCGAGTTCGCCATCATGCGTGCGGTGGGGGCGCGCTCAAGCCTGCTGCGCCAGGTGCAGCGCGCCGAACTGCTGGGGGTGGGATTGCTGGCGGGCTTTCTGTCCTCGGTAGTGGCCAGTGCCGTGGGCTGGGCGCTGGCGCGCTACGTGTTCGAGTTTGAGTGGACGGTGTCGCTCTGGGTGCCGCTGGCGGGTGCCTTGGCAGGTGCAGTGCTGGCCTTGGCCGCCGGCTGGTGGGGCCTGCGCGACGTGCTGCGCCGCCCCGTAGTGGAAACCCTGCGCCGCGCCGCCTCATAACGCGGGTGCGCAAGGTTGCCGGGCCGACGATCTGATTCGAATGGGCGGTTTACCTGGTTGCGTGTAACGCGCTCATCGTGTTAACGTGATACATGTAACAAACAGGCGAGGAGTGCTATGGCTACTACGGTTGCTGCGCGGGTTGAAAAGCGGCGCTCTGCGCTGCGCATGGCTGGGTTGCGTCCGGTTCAGATCTGGGTGCCTGATACCAGGCGTCCAGGTTTTGCGGCGGAGTGCAAGCGTCAATCCTTGTTGGCGGCGCAGGCCGATGCTGCGGATACCCAGGTGCACCGCCTCATGGAGGAAGCGCTG
>CAIPBW010000375.1 GCA_903863395.1 uncultured beta proteobacterium | reverse complement strand
CAGGAGCAGTTCGGCACGATCACGTCTGCGTTGACCGCGCGCACGATTGCGGCGGTGCGCAAGGTATTGCGCGACGCGCAGCTTGACAAAGCCGATGTGCGCGGCGTGATCATGGTTGGGGGCTCAACCCGCATGCCACCGGTGCAGGCCGCAGTGGCCGCCTTTTTTGGGCAGGCGCCGCTCAACAACCTCAACCCGGACGAAGTGGTGGCGCTGGGCGCTGCGGTGCAGGCCAACCAGCTTGCGGGCAACAACGCCTCCGGCGATTTGCTGCTGCTCGATGTGATTCCGTTGTCGCTGGGGATTGAAACCATGGGTGGCCTGGTGGAGCGTATCGTGCCTCGCAACCAGCCCATTCCCACCGCAATGGCGCAGGATTTCACCACCTACAAAGACGGCCAGACCGCTTTGGCATTGCACGTGGTGCAGGGCGAGCGCGATCTGGTGGCAGACTGCCGCAGCCTGGCGCGTTTTGAGTTGCGTGGCATTCCACCGATGGTGGCCGGTGCAGCGCGCATTCGCGTGACCTTTACCGTGGATGCCGATGGCTTGCTGCAGGTTTCTGCCAAGGAGCAACTCAGTGGCGTGCAGGCCCAGGTGGAGGTCAAGCCCTCGTATGGCCTGGGCGACGCGCAGATTGCGCAAATGCTGCAAGACGGATTTGCCACCGCCGAGCAGGACATGCGTGCGCGCGCGCTGGTGGAAGCCCGGGTGGATGCGGATCGTTTGCTGCTGGCCACCGACAGTGCCTTGTGCGCCGATGGTGCCTTGCTGGACGCAGCGCAGCGCGCCCTGATAGACACGGCGGCACAGGCGCTGGTAGCAGCCAAGGCCACAGACGATGCTGCTGCCATCGAAGCGGCGAGCAAGGCACTCGGTGCCGCCACCGAGGCTTTTGCAGCGATCCGTATGAACCAGGGCATCTTTGATGCGCTGGCCGGTCGCAATATCGAAAACGTCTGAACCCACTGCACCATGCCCGTCATCAAGATTCTTCCCCATCCCGAGTACTGCCCCCAAGGTACGCAGATCACAGCGGCACCTGGTACGTCGCTGTGCGAGGCGTTGCTGGAAAACCAGATTGCCATTGAACACGCCTGCGACATGAGTTGCGCCTGCACCACCTGCCACGTGATCGTGCGCGAAGGATTCAACTCGCTCAATGCTCCGCAGGAAGACGAAGAAGACCTGCTCGACCGTGCCTGGGGTCTGGAGCCCAACTCGCGCCTGGGTTGCCAGGCCATCGTGGCGCAGCAGGATCTGGTGGTAGAAATCCCGCGCTACTCGGTCAACCACGCCAAGGAAACCCACTGACCGACCGCCCGGAGGGCACCCCATGCGCCAGATATTTCTTGATACCGAAACCACCGGCCTGTACGCCAACAATGGCGACCGCATTATCGAGATCGGATGCGTCGAACTGGTCAACCGCAAGCTCACCGGTAACAACTTTCATCGCTACCTCAATCCGGGCCGCGAGAGCCATGAAGAAGCTCTCAAGGTGCACGGCATCACCTCCGAGTTTTTGCGCGACAAGCCGTCGTTTGACGCGGTTGCTACGGACCTGCTGGCGTACCTGAAAGAGGCCGAAGTCATCATTCACAACGCCACGTTTGATTTGGGCTTTTTGGACGTGGAACTGGAGATTGCCGGCCATGCGCCTACGCACACCCACGTGGAACGCGTGATTGACACCCTGGCCATGGCCAAGGAAATGTTCCCTGGCAAGCGCAACAACCTGGACGCGCTGTGCGACCGCCTGGGCGTGGACCGGTCCGGGCGCACCCTGCACGGCGCGCTGCTCGACGCCGCATTGCTGGCCGATGTGTACATCAACCTGACCCGTGGCCAAGACGCCCTGGTGATGGAAACCGGCGCGAGCGACACGCGCTCGGTCACGGTTGCGCCAGTGGACCTGAGCGCCTTTGACCTGCCGGTGCTAAGCGCCAACGCCCAGGAAGTCAGCGCCCACCAAGAGGTGATGACGCAGATCGACAAATCCAGCGGCGGCAAGTCAGTGTGGCCCAAAGCTGCGTGAGAGTTGGGGTACAATCAGCCGCTTTCCTGAACGCAATTCAGGGCGATTAGCTCAGGGGTAGAGCACTGCATTCACACTGCAGGGGTCGCAAGTTCGAAACTTGCATCGCCCACCAAAATTTCATATTCATCAGGCACTTGGCAGCAGCGTCAAGTGCCTTTTTTGCTGGATGCCACCCAAGTCCTCAGTCTTGCCAGGCTTTCAACCGGGGCGTTTTCCTTGCACCATGGCACCACGGCTGTCGATGTACACATCTTGGCTCGGGCGGGTAGGGGCGTCGGGTAGCTGGGTTTCGCCCATGCGGGTGGCGTAGCGCGTTTCGCCGGTGTACTGCATCGACAGGATCGAGCTTTCGCCAAAGTCGTGGTGCGCGACGTTGCCAATGCATACCCGGAAACCGCACCAAAACAGGAAGAAATAGAAGAACCACAGGGCGGCAAGCCAGGTCACCGTGTCAAGCGCGCTGCGTCCCACAAACAGGCGCGACGCGATCACGGCTGCCATGCCCAGTCCGGCCATGACGGCGGCAACAAAGATGGCGTGTTGGCGTACATTTTTCGCGTTCGTGATCTGGAGTCGGGTCCACAGCGCCCCGATGAGCATCGAAATAGCGCCAATGCCAAAAATCTGCAGGGCATTGATGATGTAAGGTTTCATACAGGCACGGGTCTCCGCGTTTCAAAGTGGGGGTGGGCACATTATCCATGCGCTTGGCGGGGGGGTAACCAGCGCAAAGCACACGCCTTGCTCCGTTGAAATAGTTGCTTACAAATTGCTGCGCGTCAAGGCGCGAATTTTGGGTTCGCGCAGTCAGAATGCCCCAACAGGCGGTACTGCAGCAGGAATCGTGCGAATGTGTGGCAGTGGCGAATTTCCCGTCGTGTTGGTTGATCCCTGGCGTTGGGTTGGCGTAGCCAAACCAGGCGCGGTTGAGGGCGGGCGAGTTGTCTTAAGCCTGCCATAAGAACCGATTGGCATCATCGATACGAAGGAGTTTGCAACCCGTGTCCGCGCCACATACCAGCATTGCCCTGCTTGGCGGTGTATCCGTCCTGAAGCTTTCCGACCCAGTCTCAACAAAGGTGATTTGAATGCGATTTATGCCCACTGTCGCGTTGCATCCGCTTTTTCAACTCGCAGTGGGTGTGGGTTCGCGTGCGCTTTGGCGACTGGTGGCACGGCTGGCTTTGTTTGCGGTGTTGAT
>CAIPBW010000374.1 GCA_903863395.1 uncultured beta proteobacterium | reverse complement strand
TCCGCCGCTGCGCGGGTCGCTGCCCCCCGAGGGGGTGCGATTCGCCTTGGGGCGGCCCGGCGGCGAATCATGGCCCCCACGCTCCGCCGCTGCGCTGGTCGCTGCTGCCCCAATCTCTGCTACCAGCTTTGCGAGCCCCCTTTTTCGGGGGGCCGAAACTGCATGGGGACCATAAGCTGCGGCTCCGTCACTGCGAGGAGCGAAGCGACGCGGCAGTCCATGCATTTGAAATTCATGGATTGCTTCACTTCGTTCGCAATGACGGGAACGTGGTTCGCACTGACGGGACTGTGGTTCGCAATGACGGAGAAGTGACTCGCAATGACGCAGAAGTGGTTCGCAATGACGCGGATGGGTCCTGGAGACAACCCAGGGGATTACCCACTCGGGCTGTTGCAGTTTGTAGGACCTTGCCTGCAAGCGATTGGGGTGGTTCCCACAAACTGCCTCCTGGGATTAGCCAAGTCTTGCGAGTTGCTCCTGGACCTTGGTTAGGGTGGCGGCGAAGTCGGCCATGCGTTTGCGTTCTTGCTCCAGCACGGCGGCGGGGGCTTTGGCTACGAAGGCTTCATTGCTGAGCTTGCTCTGGGCTTTGGTGATCTGCTCTTGCAGGCGCGCCACTTCCTTGCCCAGGCGCAGCTTTTCGGCGGCTACATCCACTTCGACAAACAGGCAGATGCGCGCCTCGCCCACCACGGCCACTGGCGCGGCTTGTGCCGCTGCGGTCCAGGCGGCCTGGTCGTCAAACAGGCGCACTTCGTTGAGCTTGGCCAGTGCCTGCAGCACCGCAGCCGAGTTTTGCCAGAAGGCATTTTCTGCCGCAGATTGCGTCAGCACAAACAGCGGCAAGCGGCTTGCGGGCGACACGTTCATCTCACCGCGCAGGTTGCGGCAGGCGTCGACCAGCAGCTTGAGTTTGGCCACATGCGCCACGGCGGCGGGGTCGATGCGCTCGGGCTGGCTCACCGGGTAGGCGGCCACACTCACCGAGGCACCTGCGCGCGCTGCCACCGGTGCGACCTTTTGCCACAGCTCTTCGGTGATGAACGGGATCACCGGGTGCGCCAGACGCAAGATGGTCTCGAGCGTGCGGATCAGGGTGCGGCGCGTGGCGCGCTTTTGGGCCTCGCCACCGGTCTGGATTTGCACCTTGGCAATTTCCAGATACCAGTCGCAGAATTCGTTCCAGACAAAGTCGTAGATCGTGTTGGCCACGTTGTCCAGGCGGTAGTCGGTAAAGCCTTGCGCCACTTCGGCTTCAACCTGCTGCAACAGCGACACAATCCAGCGGTCCGCTGCGCTGAACTCCAGATAGCCACCGGCTGCGCAGGCGCTACCGGCATGGTCGTCCAGGCCGCAGTCCTGGCCCTCGCAGTTCATCAGCACAAAGCGCGTGGCGTTCCACAGTTTGTTGCAGAAATTGCGATAGCCCTCGCAGCGTTTGCTGTCAAAGTTGATCGAGCGCCCCAACGATGCCAGCGCCGCAAAGGTAAAGCGCAACGCGTCGGCCCCGTAGGCCGGAATGCCTTCGGGAAATTCTTTCTCGGTGTTCTTGCGCACCTGGGGTGCGGTCTCGGGTTTGCGCAGCCCGGTGGTGCGCTTGTCCAGCAGCGGTGCGAGCGAAATACCGTCGATCAGGTCGACCGGGTCCAGCACATTGCCCTCGCTCTTGCTCATCTTCTTGCCCTGCGCATCGCGCACCAGGCCGTGGATGTACACATGCCGAAACGGCACCCGCCCCGTGAAGTGCGTGGTCATCATGATCATGCGGGCGACCCAGAAGAAGATGATGTCGTAGCCAGTGACCAGCACGGAGCTTGGCAGGTAGAGGTCGTAGTCACCCAGCTTGTTTGGGTCTTGGTCCGGGTTGGCATTGGCATCGCTTCGGGGGGCGGCGGACTCGGTCCGGCTCATACCCGCTGCGCTCGCCAAATCGCCGGCTCCGAGCCCACCCCCCCCCGAAGCTAGCGAAGTTGGAGCAGCTTGGGTCACACCACTCAAAGGTGCTGCGGCGTCGGCGGTGAGCGGTTCGGGTGCGCTCGCAGCGATTTTGCGCGCGAAGCGCGTATGAGCAAGAGCGTGCCCGAGCCGATCACCACCGATGCCGTCCCCCGCCAAATCACTGCCGAGTTCCTCCCCCGTCCACCCCATCGTGCTAAACGGCACCAGCGCCGACGAATACCAGGTATCCAGCACATCGGGGTCGCGCGTCAGCGTCTTGCCCGGCGCCTGGGCCTGCGCTTCGGGCTCGTTGCGCGCCACATAGACATTGCCCTCGGCGTCGTACCAAGCTGGAATCTGGTGGCCCCACCAGAGCTGGCGGCTGATGCACCAGTCGGTGATGTTGTTCATCCATTGGTTGTAGGTATTGACCCAGTTCTCGGGAACAAAGCGAATTGCGCCGGACTGCACGGCGTCTATGGCCTTTTGCGCAATGCTCTTTTGCGCTGGGTCTTGCGGACTGACCTTGTTCATGGCGACAAACCACTGGTCAGTGAGCATCGGCTCAATGATCTGCCCGGTGCGGCCGCAGCGCGGCACCATCAGTTTGTGCTTCTTGGTTTCCACCAACACGCCCAGGGCCTGAAGGTCTTCCACCACTTTCTTGCGCGCCACAAAACGGTCCAGCCCCTGGTAGGCAGCGGGGGCTTCGGCGTTGATCTTGGCGTCGAGTGTGAGCACGCAGATCATGGCGAGCTTGTGGCGTTGGCCCACGGCG
>CAIPBW010000373.1 GCA_903863395.1 uncultured beta proteobacterium | reverse complement strand
CCTTGGCGCGCAGTTCGCCCTCCTCGCTCCAGGGACCAATGACTTGCTGCAACTCGGCGCGGTTGGGCGTGATCACGCTGGCATTCTGGTAGCGCGAATAGTCGCTGCCCTTGGGGTCGATCAGGATCGGCTTGCCCTGGGCGCGGGCCTTGGCGATCATGTCGCCCACGTGCGCCAGTCCACCCTTGCCGTAATCGGAAAAAAGCACTGCATTGTGCGCGCCAAGCAGACGCTCAAAGGTGGCAGTTTGCGAGGCCAGCAGTTCGTTTTTGGGGGTGTTCTCAAAGTCCACGCGCAGCAATTGCTGCTGGCGACCAATCACACGCAGCTTGACCGTGGTCTTGAGGTCGGGGTCGCGGCCAAAATGGGTGCGGATGCCGGTCTTGGCGACCAGGGCTTCGAGCTTGTGGCTGGCCTCGTCGGCCCCGACCACGGTGAGCAACGAGGCTTGTGCGCCGAGCGTGACCACGTTGTAGGCCACGTTGGCAGCGCCGCCATTGCGGTCTTCCTCGCGCGTGATGCGCACCACCGGCACGGGGGCCTCCGGGCTGATGCGGTCCACCGCGCCGTACCAGTAGCGGTCGAGCATCACATCGCCGACCACCAGCACGTTGGATTGGGCGAGTTGTTGTTTGGTGATATTCATGGTGTGTCGGTTGTCGCAGTAGGGCGTGGCGCTCAAAGTTCTTCCACGCGCCGCGCGGGGTAGCTGTCCCACGCCTGGCAGCCCGGGCATTGCCAGAAGTGCAGGCGCGCTTCAAAACCGCAGGCGGCGCAGCGATAGCGCGTGAGCGGCTTGACAGCGCGGTCAAGCGCGCGCTGGACCTGGGGATGGAATTGTTCGTGTTCGAGCTTTTCGCCAGCAATCCATTTGGCCGCGGCCACCAGCGAGGGCTCGCGCTCCATGTGGCGCGCATACCAGTCGCGTGCGCTGCTGCCCGCCTCAAGGCTGTTGGCTTGCAGCGCCACGATGGCGTCGAGCACATCGAGTAAGGGGGTATCGGCATAGATCTCGGTGAGTCGGCGCAGTGCGGCCGACTCCTGGCCGCAGGCCTGGGCGTACTGCGCCAGCAAGGGTGCCATCAGCGAGACGGCGCTGGGGGCTTGCGTCATCGCACGCTCCAGCGTGTCAAAAGCCTGGGCAGCCTCGCCCTGGCTGAACTGGAGTTGTGCCAGGTCCATGTAGGGGCGCGGTGCCTCGGGCGCAATGCGTGCTGCCTGGTGCAGCAGTTCCTGGCCAGCGGCAAGGTCCTTGGCGGCAACCCGGTCGGCGGCCTGCTCGCACAGGTAATGCGCCTGGCGCGTATTGAAGCTGCCTTGGCCGGAGGATTCGAGCCGCTGCGCCACCTGGGCCGCGTGCTCCCAGTCACGCGAGCGCTCGTAGTTCGCCAGCAGCGCCAGGCGGGCCTGGGCCTCAAAGCGTGTGCCTTCGAGTTTGTAGAGTGCTTCTTCGGCGCGGTCGAGCAAACCGGCCTTGAGGTAGTCCAGGGCGAGGGCGTGCTGGGCGCGGTTGCGGTCATCCTGGCTCAGGTCGCCGCGTGAGAGCAGGTGCTGGTGCACGCGCACGGCGCGCTCGTACTCGGCGCGGCGGCGAAACAGGTTGCCCAGGGCGAAATGCAGTTCCGAGGTGTCGGGGTCGCTTTGCACCGCCTCGATGAAGGCGTCGATGGCCTGGTCCTGCTGCTCGTTGAGCAAGAAGGTCAAGCCCTTGAAATAGGCTTTGGGTGCCTGGCGGTTTTCCATGCGCAACTGGCGCACGTCCATGCGCGAGGCAACCCAGCCCAGCACAAAGGCTACGGGCAGGCCCAGCAGGATCAGGCTGATATCAAGTTCCATGGGCGCCAGGGTTGCGTGCTGCGTCCAGGGGCGCGGTGTCGTGTGCGGCTTGCAGCGCGTGGGCGGCAGCGCGGCGCTGCTTCCACCAGCGCGGCACCATGCCCAGCACGCCGATGACCAGTCCGGCAGCAAAGGCGCACAGCACCACCAGCACCAGCGGTGCGGTCCACTGCTGGCCAAAGAAGAAGCGCACCGTGGCATCGTGCTGGTTGTTCAGCGCGAAGGCAAACAGGGTAAAAAAAATGGCTGCTTTAAGTATCCACTTAAAGAGCCATGCAACTTGCTTCATTGATCTCCTCGGTGTCGAGGTGATTCTACTGGAGCCGTCATCGTTTGAGTTTGGATTCCAGCTCTGCGGTGCGCTGGTCAACCGCCTCGCGCAAGGCCTTGCCCGGCTTGAAGTGCGGCACCCGCTTTTGTGGGATGGCCACGCTCTCGCCACTGCGGGGATTGCGGCCCATGCGGGGCGGACGGTGGTTGATGGAAAAACTGCCAAAGCCGCGAATCTCGATGCGGTGCCCGCGCACCAGGGCATCGTTCATGGCGTCCAGGATGGCCTTGACCGCGAATTCTGCGTCGCGGTGGGTCAATTGGCCAAACCGGCTGGCCAGTTCTTCAACAAGGTCGGAGCGCGTCATAGTGGTTCATTGCGGGACCGCGCAACCACGGCTGGTGTGCAGCCGTGGTTGGGAGGTCTTCAACACATGGGTCTTGCGACTTAGTTGTTGTTGTCCAGCTTGGCGCGCAGCAAGGCGCCCAGGCTGGTGGTGCCGGCGTTTTCGCGGGCAGACTGCTGGCTCAGGTTGGCCATGGCTTCGCTCTGGTCGGCAGCGTCCTTGGCCTTGATCGACAACTGGATGTTGCGCGTCTTGCGGTCCACGTTGACCACCACGGCGGTGACTTCGTCGCCTTCCTTGAGCACGTTGCGTGCGTCTTCCACGCGGTCGCGGCTGATTTCCGAGGCGCGCAGGTAGCCGATGATGTCATCGCCCAGGTCGATTTCAGCGCCCTTGGGGTCCACGGTCTTGACCTTGCCGGTCACAACCTGGCCCTTGTCATTGATCGAGACAAAGGTGGTGAACGGGTCGGAGTCGAGTTGCTTGATGCCCAGCGAAATGCGTTCGCGGTCCACGTCCACGGCCAGCACCAGGGCTTCAACTTCCTGGCCCTTCTTGTACTCGCGCACGGCCACTTCGCCGGTTTCGTTCCAGGACAGGTCGGAGAGGTGCACCAGACCGTCGATGCCAGCGGCCAGGCCGACAAACACGCCAAAGTCGGTGATCGACTTGATCGGGCCCTTGACGCGGTCGCCGCGCTTGGTGTTCTGGGCAAACTCTTGCCAGGGATTGGCCTTGCACTGCTTCATGCCCAGGGAGATGCGACGCTTGTCTTCGTCGATCTCGAGCACCATGACTTCGACT
>CAIPBW010000372.1 GCA_903863395.1 uncultured beta proteobacterium | reverse complement strand
GCCGCGCCCTCGGGCACAAACTGGCGCACCACGTCAAGCAGATGCCGCGCCCGGTACACCTGGGTGCCGGGCACCAGGGCGGCTTCTTCGGCGCTGCCCGGGGGCAATACCAGTTTGGGCAGGGCTGCGGTCGAGCAAAGCGCCAGGGCAGTGGCCAGCGCGCCGCGCACCGGACGCAATTCGCCCGAGAGTGACAACTCACCGGCAAATTCAAAGTCTGCGAGCTTGGCTCCATCGATCTGTCCGCTGGCAGCCAGAATGCCCAAGGCAATTGGCAAGTCGAGCCGCCCCGAGTCTTTGGGCAGGTCGGCCGGGGCCAGGTTGACGGTGATCTTCTTGTTGGTCGGAAATTCCAGATGCGAGTTTTGAATCGCGCAGCGCACCCGCTCGCGCGCTTCTTTTACTTCCACATCGGCCAGCCCCACCAGCGTGAAACTCGGCAGCCCATTGGCCAAGTGCACCTCGACTGTGACCTGGGGCGCTTCCAGGCCAAGCAGAGTCCGGCTCTGCACCAAAGATAAACCCATAGCGACTTTCTCCCATATCGGTGCATCACACCGCAAATCGCGCTCCAACGCGCACGACATTGGTGCAGCCTGTTGTTTTGTACATAGAAGATAACGCAGCCGGAGCGAATTGGTGCACACATCCGGTAACAAGTTTCGTCAAACGCTTTGGCATGGTCTGTGCGTAAGAGTGTTCGCAACACCCGTGTGTTCATCGGCCCGCAAGGCGGCGGACACACCAGCAAAGTTTTAACTAAGGAGTATTTATGAAACTCGTAACGGCCATCATCAAACCGTTCAAGCTTGACGAGGTTCGAGAAGCCTTGTCTGGCATTGGCGTGCAAGGCATCACGGTGACTGAAGTCAAGGGCTTCGGGCGCCAAAAGGGCCACACCGAACTCTACCGCGGCGCTGAATACGTCGTCGATTTTCTGCCCAAGGTGAAGATCGAAGCCGCCGTGGACGACTCCCTGGTTGAGCGCGTGATCGAAGCAATTGAAGGCGCTGCCCGCACCGGAAAAATTGGCGACGGCAAGATTTTTGTCTACGACGTCGAACAGGTCGTGCGCATTCGTACCGGCGAAACCGGCAAAGAAGCGCTGTAACTAGAAAGAGAGCACTCCATGAAAAAACTGCTTCTATCCCTGGCTCTGGGTTTGAGCCTGCTTAGCGCAGGCTCCCTCGCACTGGCCCAAACCGCAGCGCCTGCCGCTCCCGCAGCCGAGGCCAAACCGGCCGAAGCCGCACCTGCTGCTGCAGCAGCACCCGCCGCCGCCGCGGCAGCTGCTGCCCCCGCAGCAGACGCTTCGGCACCCGCAGTGGCTGCCCCTGTTCCCAACAAGGGCGACACCGCCTGGATGATGGTCTCCACCCTGTTGGTGATCCTGATGACCATCCCCGGCCTGGCCCTGTTCTACGGCGGCCTGGTACGCAGCAAGAACATGCTGTCGGTGCTGATGCAGGTCATGGTCACGTTCTCGCTGATCGTGGTGCTGTGGTTCCTGTATGGCTACAGCCTGGCGTTCACCGAAGGCAACCAGTTTTTTGGCGGCCTGGATCGGCTGATGATGAAGGGCATCTGGGACAACACAGCAGGCACCTTTGCCAACGCGGCCACCTTCAGCAAGGGCGTGGTGATTCCTGAAATCGTGTTTGCCGCGTTCCAGGCCACCTTTGCTGCCATCACCTGCACGCTGATCGTCGGTGCCTTTGCCGAGCGCATGAAGTTCTCTGCCGTGCTGGCGTTCATGGTGCTGTGGTTCACCTTCAGCTACGCTCCGATTGCGCACATGGTTTGGTTCTGGGCCGGCCCGGACGCCTACACCAGCGCTGACGTGGTTGACAAAGTCAACGCCACCGCCGGTATGGTTTGGCAGTGGGGCGCGCTCGACTTCGCTGGCGGTACGGTGGTGCACATCAACGCTGCGGTCGCCGGTCTGATTGGTGCCATCATGGTGGGCAAGCGCATTGGCTATGGCAAGGAGTCGCTGGCTCCGCACAACCTGACTCTGACCATGGTGGGCGCTGCGCTGCTGTGGGTGGGCTGGTTCGGCTTCAACGCCGGCTCGGCGCTCGAAGCCAACGGCTTTGCCGCCCTGGCCTTCATCAACACCTTTGGTGCCACTGCTGCTGCAGTGCTGGCCTGGTGCGTGGGTGAAGCCCTGCACAAGGGCAAGGCCTCGATGCTGGGTGCTGCATCCGGTGCGGTTGCTGGTCTGGTGGCTATTACACCGGCAGCGGGCAACGTTGGTATCGGCGGCGCTCTGGTCATCGGCTTCGTAGCTGGCTTTGCCTGCCTGTGGGGTGTGACTGGCCTGAAGAAGATGATTGGTGCCGACGACTCGCTCGACGTATTTGGTGTGCACGGCGTAGGCGGCATCATTGGTGCGCTGCTCACCGGCGTGTTCAACTCCCCGTCGCTCGGCGGCCCGGGCTATGTGGCCGACTGGGTTACGGCTACCGGCATCACCGCTGCGGACTACTCGATTGCTGCGCAAGTCTTGGTCCAGGCCAAGGCAGTGCTCGTGACCATCGTCTGGTCGGGCGTGGTCTCGGTGGTGTCGTACTTCATTGTTGACAAGACCATCGGTCTGCGTGTGAGCGAAGAAGAAGAGCGCGAAGGCCTCGACATCTCCTCCCACGGCGAGTCGGCCTACAGCCGCTAAGCACAAGCGCCAAGACGCAAGAAACAGAGTTACACAAATCCGAGGTTGCGGCCCGTTGGAAACGCAAGTTTCTACGGGCCGTTTTTTT
>CAIPBW010000371.1 GCA_903863395.1 uncultured beta proteobacterium | reverse complement strand
TTTGTGCGCCTGCAAAAGGCCGGTCACATCAACGTGGAAGCCGGCTTTGGCCCCTGGCCGCTGGGCTTGGCCTTGCTGCATTCGCTGTTCGGGCTCAGCCCCCTGGCCCCTGCTCTCGCGGCCGACAGTGTGAACACCACGCCTGCCGTTTGACGTAGCCGCGCAGGCCGCCATATGCGCAGCCAGGATAAGCAAACAACAAATGGTTCGTTGTGGTTTGGGCGACAAGTCTCCAGAATCACGCCTTTGCACCGCCCGAGGTGCCTACCCCGTTGCCCGAGACTTTTATGAACTTCAAGCAAAAAGCCACGCTCGCCCTTGCCGGCATCGCGCTCAGCGCCAGCCAGTTGGTATCCGCACAAACCACCTTGCTCAACGTTTCGTACGACGTGGCGCGCGAGTTTTACAAGGACATCAACAGCGCCTTTGTCGCCAGCTACAAGAAGTCCAGCGGCAAGGACATCAAGATCGACCAGTCGCACGGCGGCTCCAGCGCCCAGGCGCGCGCCGTCAACGATGGGCTCGAAGCCGACGTGGTCACCATGAACACCACCACCGATGTGGACTTTCTGGCAAGCTCGGGGGTGGTGGCCAAGGACTGGCGGCAAAAGTTTCCGAACAACGCCGCGCCCACCAGCTCGACCATGCTGTTTCTGGTGCGCAACAACAACCCCAAGGGCATCAAGGACTGGGACGATCTGGTCAAGCCCGGCATCCAGGTGGTGGTGGTCAACCCCAAGACCGGCGGCAACGGACGCATGGCCTACCTGGCGGCGTGGGGCTCGGTGCGCAAGCGCGGCGGCACCGACGCGCAGGCGGCCGACTTTGTGGCCAAGCTCTACAAGAACGTGCCGGTGCTGGCCAAGGGCGGGCGCGACGCCACCAACATCTTCCTGCAACGCAATATTGGCGACGTGCTGATCACCTTTGAGTCTGAAGTGGTGTCAGTGGACCGCGAGTTTGGCACCGGTAAGGTGGACGCCATTCACCCCAGCAGCTCGATCGTGGCCGAGAACCCGGTGGCCGTGGTGGAGCGCACCGTCGCGAAGAAGGGCACGGCCGACGCAGCGCGTGCCTACCTGAACTTCCTCTACAGCGACGAAGCCCAGGAGATTGCCGCCCAGCACGCCATCCGCCCGCGCAGCCCGGCCGTGCTGAAGAAATACGCCAGCACCTTCAAACCGATCCAGCTTTTCACCGTGGAAGAGTATTTCGGCTCGCTGGCCGAAGCTCAAAAAGTGCACTTCAATGACGGCGGCCAGTTCGACAAGCTGTACACGGTGCGCTGATCCATGGCGCGCGCTTCCCGGCGGGTGTTGCCCGGCTTTCATCTGACGCTGGGTTACACCCTGTTTTACCTGTGCCTGATCGTGCTGATCCCACTGTCGGCGCTGGTGCTCAAGACGTTCACCCTGAGCTGGGCGCAGTTCTGGGCGGCGGTGGCCAGTGAGCGGGTGGTGGCTTCGTACCAGTTGACCTTTGGCGCGTCGTTTCTGGCGGCGCTATTCAACGCGGTGTTTGGCCTGCTGCTGGCGTGGGTGCTGGTGCGCTACCCGTTTCCGGGCAAGAAGGTGATTGACGCCCTGGTGGACCTGCCGTTTGCCCTGCCCACGGCGGTGGCGGGCATTTCGCTTACCGCCTTGCTGGCGGGCAACGGCTGGATTGGCAGCCTGCTGGAGCCGCACGGCATCTCGCTGGCGTTCAACCGCAACGGGGTGGTGATTGCACTCATCTTTATCGGCATTCCATTTGTGGTGCGCACGGTGCAACCGGTGCTCGAAGACGCCGAGCGCGAACTCGAAGAGGCCGCAACCTGTCTGGGTGCGAGCCGCTGGCAGACCTTTCGCCATGTGATCTTTCCGACCATCGGCCCGGCGCTACTGACCGGCTTTGCCATGGCGTTTGCGCGCGGGGTAGGGGAGTATGGCTCGGTGATCTTTATCGCCGGCAACATGCCGATGCTCTCGGAAATCACGCCGCTGATCATCATCGGCAAGCTCGAACAATACGACTACGCCGGTGCCACCGCCGTGGCGCTGGTGATGCTGATGGCCTCATTTGCGCTGCTGCTGGTAATCAACGCACTGCAGTCCTGGCAGCGCAACCGCTCGGGAGCCGCCGCATGAACACAACCCACGTTGTGCGCTCGGCACGCGCCGGTACCACCGAGCCGGCCTGGGTGCGCTACACGCTCATTGGCACGGCGCTGGCCTTTGTCTTTTTGTTTTTGCTGCTGCCACTGGCGGCGGTGTTTACCGAAGCGCTGCGCAAAGGATTTGACGCCTACCTGGAAGCGCTCAAGGAGCCCGATGCCTGGAGTGCGATTCGGCTTACGCTGTTGATTGCCGCCTGCGCCGTACCGCTCAATCTGGTGTTTGGCGTGGCCGCGGCTTGGGCGATTGCCAAGTACGAGTTTCGCGGCAAGGCGGTATTGACGACGCTGGTGGACCTGCCGTTTTCGGTGTCGCCGGTGGTGTCGGGCCTGATCTATGTGCTGATGTTTGGCGCGCAGGGCTGGTTTGGGCCGTGGCTGCAGGCGCACGACGTCAAGATTGTGTTTGCCGTGCCGGGCATTGTGCTGGCCACCATCTTTGTGACCTTCCCGTTTATCGCGCGTGAGTTGATTCCGCTGATGCAGTCGCAAGGCACCGAAGAAGAGCAGGCCGCCATGGTGCTGGGTGCCAACGGCTGGCAGACTTTCTGGCACGTAACGCTGCCCAACATCAAGTGGGGCCTGGTGTACGGCGTGATCTTGTGCAACGCACGCGCCATGGGCGAGTTTGGCGCGGTGTCGGTGGTGTCGGGCCACATCCGCGGGCAGACCAACACCATGCCGCTGCACGTGGAGATTTTGTACAACGAATACCAGTCGGTGGCGGCGTTTGCCGTGGCCTCGCTACTGGCGCTGCTGGCGCTGGTGACGCTGCTGTTCAAGTCGATCGTGGAGTGGCGCTTTGAGCGTGAGCAAAAGGCCGCAGCCCTTTTGCCACCCGAGAACCCGCAGAAACAAATTTTGGTGAGCCCCGTATGAGCATCGCAATCCGCAACGTCAGCAAGAATTTCGGCAGCTTCAAGGCCTTGAACGATGTCAGCCTGGACATCGAATCGGGCGAGCTTGTCGCCCTGCTCGGGCCCTCGGGCTGCGGCAAGACCACGCTGCTGCGCATCATCGCCGGGCTGGAGACAGCGGACGCGGGCAACATCCTGTTCAGCGGTGCCGACACCACCGACGTGCATGTGCGCGAGCGCAACGTCGGCTTTGTGTTCCAGCACTACGCGCTGTTTCGGCACATGAGCGTGTTTGACAACGTGGCCTTTGGCCTGCGCATGAAGCCGCGCGCCAGCCGCCCGAGCGAAACCGTAATCAAGCAGAAGGTGCACGACCTGCTCGGTCTGGTGCAGTTGGACTGGCTGGCCGACCGCTACCCGGC
>CAIPBW010000370.1 GCA_903863395.1 uncultured beta proteobacterium | reverse complement strand
TTTTTTGCGAAAGCGGCAAAGTCTTGCCGCTAGAGCCGTGGCAGGCTTTCATCAGGACTGACAGGTTTTTGACAGGATCAGCTCGCGCCATTGCCGTTGTCGGTGCTGCGCAGCGCCTGCTGGCGTGGCGATGGTGGTGCCAACAACTGGCCTAGACGCTCCGTAGCGTTTTGCAGCAGTCCCTGGCGGATCGACTGGCGCGTGATGGGTGCGCTGGTGTCGCGCCCGACGTGCAGGAAACTTGACTGCGAACCCGGAATGTTGAGGGCCTGACTGCCCTGCCCTTCGCCGCGCGACGCTGGCCGCAGCACCGAGAGGTACAAGTCTTCTAGCCCGTTGGAGCCCTGGTTTTTAAGCCCGACTTCCTCAAAGTATTTATCCACCAGACCGAGTTGCTTTTGCACGCTCAAATCCAGTATGGCGCGTGGGTTGGCGGCGTATCCGGCCGAGGCAGCACCACGCGCGGGGCCGTCGCAAAACTGGATGATGCCGTGGCAGCGCTGGTTGCTGGCACGCGGGTTCATGCCGTCGCTTTCCATCAGCGTCATACGGGCAAAGTCGTCGGGGTTGAAGCGGTGGGTGCTGGCCAACTGCAAAATCTTGTCGTACACAGCAGCTTTTTCTTGTGCCGGGATGAAGCCTTTGGCAACCGCACGCGCCAGCGTTTTGTCCAGTACCGGGTGTGCACTGGCATCCGTGGTGGGGCTCGCAGGCACCACAACTGCCGGGCTCGTCGCTGCGGCAATGGGCGTTGGTGTTGGCGCAACCGCTCGCGTCTGCAGCCGCTGACTGGTCTGTACACCGGGCATGAGCGAGCCCAAACTGATTTGCTGGCCCGGGAAAATGCAATTTGCGTTTTCGATGCCGTTGTTTGAAGCCACTTGCTGGGCCAACCTGAATTCCTGCGTCGCACTCAAAGCCACACCCTGGCTGGCGGCTTGCTGGCGCACCATTGCGATCAGGGTGTCGCCGTTGCTGACGGTGCGTACCGGACCGGCCACGTTGCCCGAGCTCTGGGGCTGACGGACCTGGCCAAGCACCTGGGCAAACGCCCCCGCGCGGCTTGGCGAGCCTGAAACACTGGCCAGACGGCTCGCACCCGATGAGCGCGCCAGAGGCACGGCAGACGGCAGCATTTTGGGGTCAATCAGCATGGTTCAAAGACTTGCTAGTGGCATTGTTCTTGCGGAGAATGATTCGTTGACATCAATACGTGTCAAATATTCAACACCCCGCCCTGCTGTATCGCAAATGTTGTGCCAAACCCAAATCACCCCAAGCGGCGCGCTAAACCCAGCAATGCGCTGCCTGCGCGCTGCGTGCCTTGTGCTGCTCTTGGCGGGCGGGCATCAGGTGATGGCCCAAGGAACTACGGCGCTGGAGAGCACCCTGAACCAGGTGACGCTATGGGTAAAGCAGAATTTGCAAATGGCTGAAAGCCAGTTCAGCATCGCGCCCTTGGACAGCCGAATTAGGGTACAAGCCTGCGACCGACCCCTCACCGTGGATCTTCCGTTTGCCTCGCGGGAGACGGTGCGGGTGCGCTGCCAGTCGGATGCGCCCTGGCAAATGTACTTGCGCCTGGTGCTCACAACGCCAGCGGCCACGGCCGCGCAGCCCAAATCCTCGGAAGCCGCGCCCCCGAGCCCACGCAAGGTGGTGGTAGCAAACCAGTTGCTGCGCCGTGGCACCACGGTCGGCGCTGATCAATTGCAGGAAGTCGATCATTCCGGCATTGGCTTGGACCCGCAGGCCGCAGCCTCCATCAAGGACATTGAAAATGGCGAGATGGTGCGCGATATTGCGGCTGGCACTCCCCTGCGCAGCCACGACGTGCGGCGCGCCACACTGGTCAAACAAGGCCAATCTGTTGTTTTAACGGTAGCCTTAAGCAGCGGTTTGAGCATCACGGCGCGCGTGGACGCCTTGCAAGATGGCAAAATGGGGGATCAGGTTCGCCTGAAGAACCCGGAGTCGGGACGCCTGATTTCGGGCATCGTCACTGGGCCCAATGCGGTGCGAGCACAGCAGCAATGAAAAGAATTTTGGACTTTGACTCAAGTTTTAATGGTTGCCGCCGATGCGGTAGATGTTGAATAAAAAATGTCTGCTGTAAGCACCAGAAAGAGAAACGACCATGAGTAACCCTGTTTCACAATACGGTTTTATTGCCCAAGCCGGGGGGGTGCCTCGTGCGTCAACTGACAAGACCGAGAAAAAGAACGGCGGATCGCTGGCTGCCAGCGCGCAAGGTGCCGAGGCGGCAGCTACGGCATCAGCGGCTTCGGTTCCCACGGCAGCACCGGCACGCAATGCCAACGATGTGCTGGATCTGAGCAATGTCACAGATCGCATCAAGGCCGAGCCCGAGATTGACCGCGCCAAGGTGGACGCCATCAAAAAGGCGTTGCAAAATGGCCAGTACCCGCTCAATGCACGGCGCACCGCCGAGAGCTTTGTCGCCCTTGAACAACTGATCCGTGACTGACCTGCTCCCATCAACACCCCACGCACCCAAAGCGCAACAGCTTGCCACCCAACTGGGGCAGGTGCTGGAACTGGAATTTCAAGCCTTGCGCAAGCAGGACATCGACCACTTTGAACAGTTGCAACCGGTCAAGGCCGAGTTGCTCAGTTCCATCACGACCCTGGCCCCCCCGACAGAAGAACTGCAAAGCTCGCCTGAGTGGCAAGAGTTCAGAGGCACCATGGCCGAATGCCGCGATTTGCACCGGCGCAACCAGGTTCTGATTGAGCGCAAGCTCGAAGCGATCCGTGGCACGCTGCAAAGCCTTCGGGTTGAAGACCCGGCCAGTTCTATAGAAGTCTATAACCGCCTCGGCCACGTTGCCCGCTTCTCAAGGGCCCAGGGTTACAACGACGCCTGATCCTGATCAGGCTGCGCCATCTTTTCGTCGCCCGGGCGCATGCCCTTGAGCCAGTACACCCAAGACAGGATGACCGCCACGGCGGTAAAAAGCTCGGGGGGAATTTGATCATCCACGTGCAAGCGGCTGAGCAAGGCCAGCAACTGCGGATCTTCGGCCACATAGACACCGTGGCGGCGCGCCGTTTCGATTACCTGCTCGGCCAGGTCGTCGTGCGCCTTGGCCGTAACCACCGGCACCAGGTTTTGCCCGTATTCGAGCGCAATGGCTTGACGTAGGCGGCTCATGCGCGCAAGTCCAGAATCATGCCGCAGTCCGATGGCCTGGCTTCAGGCAGGGGCGTGGGACGCGGGCCGTGGATAACCTGAAACGAGCGCAGCGTAAGGCCCGCCTGCTGCAGCTCACCCGCAAGCGCGCCCGCACCTTGCTCGGCCTGCTCCACCACCCCCGGCTGCGTGGCCCACATGACCAACTCAAGCACCGATTTGCCGTGGACTTCGGTCTTGAGCCAGAGTTCACCCAAATCGCTGCTTTGCGAATGCACGTTGACGGTGAGCACCTCCGGCTGCCCTTGGCCTGCAGGCTTGCGTTCAAACGAGAGAGCCACCGGATCGGCATCCCGGAAAGGCAGCACCATGCCAAACAGCATGGCCGCCTGGCTCTGGGCCTGGAGGGCTTGCACTTGTGACGCCTCAACTTCGTCCAGCGCACCCTGAAGTTGCGCCCGAATATCGCGCTCCTGCTCCGATGCCGAGGGAGGTACCTGCCCCAGAGCCAGCAGCAGTTGGTGCAGCAGTTGTTTGGGGTCGTTGGTGGGTGCGCCTCGACCGCGCGCCAGTGCGGACTCGGAACCCAGTGCACCAACCAGTGCCATGCGGATGGCCTCGGGGCTGACGTTGGCCATCGAGGGGCGCATGGCATTCCACTGCGCCTGAAGATCGGGGCGAGTGATGGTGCTGAGCATGGCGTCGATAAAGCCGGGCTTGAACAGCGCCAGTGTGTCCGGCGCCCCGCTCGGATGAAACAGCAAATTCTCAACCCGGGAGATAACGGGTTGCGCTACCGAGGCAGCTGCCGCATCCGGCGCGGGATTGGGCATGGGGTGCAGTGTGAGCGATCCATTGGGATTGGCTTGCACCCGAAACGACAGGGTCTGGCCGGGTTGTGATTCCGGTGGCACTGCCACGTCGAGCAAGCGGCCACGCAGCAGCAAGCCGAGCTGATCGCCACGCGCCTGCACCAGGGCTTGCACTACCTGGCCATCGCTCAAACCCAGGTCGCGCCCGGTCTTGGCTTCGACCAGGGGCAAGGAAAAGCGGCTTTCGACAAATAACGGATTGACGCGGCTCGCCAGCGAGCCGCTGTCAGGGCCGGAAATCAAGGGAACCGGACCCAGTGCCTGCGCTCATCGGTGACGCCAGACGTGGGGCCGCTCCTGCCGTGTTTTTCGTCTGCTGCAGCCACGTCGTTGCTTGCGGCTTGGCGTGCCAGTACGGTCTGCGCAAGCTGCGTGTGATCGGGCAGTTGCAGGGTGAACTTGGCGCGCATCCGAGCCGGGTTGCCGGACACAAAGGCAGCGGGATTCAGGTCCACAACAGCTTTTCTGAGCAGTTCGATGCGCAAGGGGCTATCGGCCATGGTCTGCTTGATGACCTGGTCCAGGTTTTGACCGGCTTTGGGCGTGTAGGTGCGCACGACCTTGGTCGGCACGCCGGTCGGTGCCGTGGCCGCGCCCTCGGCTCTTACCGCTAGTGCGATGCAGGACAACACCAAGAGGCTACTCGCAGCAAGCAGGACTCGCTGGGTTGGGGACAAAACACGGGTGGACTGGAGCTTCATGGCAAGTAATCCTTGGGTTTTTAGGTCAGCGCGGTCGTGCCGTGTTCAGCGCAGCGTTTCGGCAGGCCAGGCGCGCCAATTGCGCTGCACTGCGTCGCGCGGACCCGCGACCAGTTGGAGCTGTGCATAGTGTTCGCCAACGTTTTGCACCTTGGCCAGCACGCTTTGCGCCGCAACGCCCGGCTCCAAAATTTGCTGAATGTAGTTCTTGCCCCCTGTGAGCAGCCATTCATCCCCCACGCGCACGCCGGCCAGTGAGCCCGCGTTGATGCGAACGCTGTCGCGGCCACTGACCACAACCTGCGGCTGCACCTGTTCACAGGTCAAGCGCTGTTGCACTTCCTGCGCCCAGCCTTGCAGTTGCGCGGCCAACAGTGCCTGCGCGTCTTCACTGGGGCGCGGCACGTCCCAGTTGGGCCGGTCAGTGCTCCATTTGATTTGTGCTTGCGCCGCGTACAAGGGCTCAAACTGGTTGCGCCCGGTCAGCGTCAGCTCAAGCTGCAACAAGGTCTCAACCGTGGGAACGGCAACCAAATGCCCCTCATTGTTGAGGTTGCGCATCGGGACCAGGGATGTCACCGGTTGAACCACGGGACGCAGTATCAGCTTGGCCTGCCACGGTGCATGGTCCACGCTCGAACCGAGCAGCGCTTCCTGGTAGGCAGACCGAGCCGTCCTGTTGTTCAAGGCCACGCGCCAGACCACTGAACCGTTGGCAGTTCCGCGCCATTGGTGCAATATTTGGCTTTCCACCGCACGCACGGCAGGCAATTCATCCACCTTCCAGTCGGGGGCGGTAGAAATTTCCAGCCCAATGACATGCTGCAGGCGTCCCCCCGCAAGGGCGGACTTGCACTGTGCCGATGGGCCAGCTTTGGCGTCAGGCGCTTGCCCGATGCTGCTTTGGGTTTGCATGCGCAGGTCAGCAACCAGTTGGCCCTGGCTGTCGCGTTCGTACGACTGCACCCGCACTCCGCGTACCAACAAGCCGGTCCGAAACGAACTGCTTTCCTGCAGGGAGCCCTTGGAGTCAACCCATGCCGTCGAGTGCACCCGGGTCGGGCCATCCATGGCGGCCTGCACCAGGCCGTGCCGAATCGCCTCCAGCTTTTCTTCGGGCGAGGGCACGGACTGCGCGAAAGCGCTAGCCCCCAGCAGGCCCAGTGCCAACACCGAAGCTGCTGAAACGCGCACAAGACTTTGGGGCCGGGTCATCATGGTGTTTTGCCTGACGTCGCTCGATCAGTGCGTTCTTGAGACCAGCTGCCCAAGATAGAGCGAGCGCAGATCCTGCACGATGGATTTGTCCAGCATCAGCGTGGTCTCGTAGGTGTCGTCGCCGGTTGGGGCAATGCTTACCAGCGTGGCACCGTAAATGACGCCCTCGACACGGCTGCGGAAGGTGTCGCTTTGCACCATCATGTCGGCCACGGTGGCGTTGGCGTCCAGGCGCAATCCGTAGACCTGCTCGGTCAGTGAGCGATAGGCGTCAAGCTTGGAGGCGCGAATGGCCATCAGGCGTTGCTGGGCCGGGTTCTTGTGCCCCTGCACGCTGATCACGGCGTAGCCAGTGGCCGTCAGGGTGTCCCGCTTTTCGACCAGTGGGGCCAAATGCGTAGCTGAGTCGGCCTCAGCGCGCTGTTGGGGTACGCTTTGGCAGCCGACCAGGCCAGCCAATGCCAGGCAAAGGCCAAGGGTGATGGTGATGCTTCGTTTCATCAGCGATCCTTGATGTAGTAGTGTGTGAACGTGTCTTCGCTGATTCGACACCAAACGCCCAAGCTTGAGCGCTTTTACCACCACACGCCGGAATTTCCGGCAATGCCCAGGCCGGTTCTGAACAGGTCTAGGCGCCTGGCAGTGCGGCCAAAGGGGCAGCAATGGCGGCCTGCGCCACATCGGCGGGGGCCGCCGCCAGGTGGTACCACTTGACTGACTCGGCGTAGTCCTGCGCCACGCCGTCGCCGCTGGCGTACATGCAGCCGACGTTGAATTGGGCCGCCTTGTCACCCACCTGCGCCGCCTGCAGATACCATTTGAAGGCCGCTTCCGAGTCCTGATCCACGCCTTGCCCGGTGGCAAACAATACGCCCAGGTTGTACTGGGCCACCGTGTCGCCTTGTTCGGCCACCACATGAAGGTGTTCGGCCGCGCGCTCCATATCGCGCGCAACGCCCTGGCCTGTGGCGTACATCAACCCCAGGTTCATGTGGGCCTGAACATGGCGCTGCTCGGCCGCCAGCCGGTACCAGTGGAACGCCTCCTGAAGATCAACCGTGCCGCCCTGCCCACGGGCCGACATTACGCCCAGCGCATACAAGGCATCGACGTCACCTTGCGCGGCGCTCAGGTTGTACCACTTGAACGCCTGCCCAAAGTCTTGCTCCACGTGTTGCCCCAAGGAATACATCACCCCCAGGTTGTACTGCGCCGTGGGATCGCCTTGCGCAGCGGCGGCCTGGTAGTTCCGGAACGACTGGGCCAAATCCTGCATGACATCCGGCCGGTTGGCAAACAGCAGATCCAGATGCGTTTGTGCAAAAGCGTCGCCCTGGGCCACGGCGAGCCGATACCATTTTGCGGCCTCTTCCACATCACGGCCCACGCCCTGGCCGTTGGCATACAACACGCCCAGGTTGTGCTGGGCCCAGGCGTGGCCCTGGGTTGCCGCCAAGGTGTACCAGTGCAGTGCCTGCGCGTGGTTTAGCTCGCCAAGCGCATACTGGGCGGCTGCATCGCCCAGCTCTGCGGCCCGTTG
>CAIPBW010000369.1 GCA_903863395.1 uncultured beta proteobacterium | reverse complement strand
GTGAGTATCCAGCCGGTCCAGCCGGGGTAGTTCTTCTTCCAGTGAGTCGCCAATTGGCTGAAGAACTCGCCGCCGTTTTCGGTCACCGCCTGTTCGCGCGCCACGCCGCCCACCTCGATGCGCTCGCCGTAGGGCGGGTTGAGCAGCATTACGCCGGGCTGTTCGCATGGGGGCATGCGCTGCAATGCGTCGCCGCCACGAAACTCGATCGCCTCGGCCACGCGCGCACGCGCTGCGTTGCGCTGGGCAAAGTCCACCATGCGGTGCGACACGTCGCTGCCAAACACCAGCGGTGCCTGGCCCGCAGGCGGCAGTCGTTCGGCAGCGGCCGCTTCCTGCTGGATGGCCGCCCACACGTGGGGCTGAAACGGCAGGTACTTCTCGAAAGCAAAGCGCCGCAGTGAACCGGGCGCAATGTTGCAGGCGATTTGCGCGGCCTCGATGGCAATCGTGCCGCTGCCGCAGCAGGGGTCGTAAAGCGGCAGCAGCGCATCGGGTGTGTCGGCCCAACCGCAGGCGGCGAGCATGGCAGCGGCCAGGGTTTCCTTCAAAGGTGCGTCGCCCTTGTCCTCGCGCCAGCCGCGCTTGAACAGCGGCTCGCCCGAGGTGTCGATGTAGAGCGAACAGGTGTCGGTGGTGAGGTGCGCGAAGATGCGCACATCGGGCCACTGGGTGTTGACGTCGGGGCGCACGCCCTGGGCCTTCTGGCGAAAGCGGTCGCAGACGGCGTCCTTGATCTTGAGCGCAGCAAAGTTCAGGCTGTTCAAGGGGCTGTGTTGCGCCGTGACCTCCACCTTGATGCTTTGCCGCGGTGTGAACCAGATTTCCCAGGCCACCTCACTGGCAGCGCGGTACAGGTCCTGCTCGCTGCGGTAGGTGGTGTACGAAAGTTGCACCAGCACGCGCTGCGCCAGACGGCTGTGCAGATTGAGCCGCATGGCGTCGCGCCAGGACGCACGCACCATCACGCCGCCACGGCGCGTAAGCAGGTCTTCGCCGATCAAGCCAGTCAGCCCATGGACCTCCTGCGCCAGATAGTCCTCAACGCCTGCGGCGCAAGGCAGAAACAATTGCAGTGAGTTCACAACGCCTTTCTCAGCGATGCCGGGGCGATCTTGAGGCCTTCGCGGTACTTGGCCACGGTGCGTCGCGCGCACTCGATGCCTTGCTCCTTGAGCATTTCGGAAATCTGGTTATCCGACAGCGGCTTCTTGGCGCTCTCGGCGGCGATGAACTGGCGGATGAGCGCGCGCACCGCGGTGCTGGAGGCGTTGCCGCCCGACTCGGTGCCCAGGCCGGAGCCAAAGAAATACTTCAGCTCGAAGGTGCCATAGGGCGTGGCCATGTACTTGGCGGTGGTGACGCGGCTGATGGTGGACTCGTGCAGGTTGAGTTCGTCGGCAATCTCGCGCAGCACCAGCGGGCGCATGGCCAGTTCGCCGTGGATGAAAAAGCTCTTTTGCCGCTCGACGATGGCCGTGCTCACGCGCAGGATGGTGTCAAAGCGTTGCTGGATGTTTTTGATGAACCAGCGCGCTTCCTGCAGGCGCTGCTGCAAGGCGGCGTGGTTGCCACTGCTCTTGCCACCCCGGTGGTTGCGCAGCACGTTGGCGTAGATGTCGTGCACGCGCAGCTTGGGCATCACGTCCGGGTTGAGCTGCACGCGAAACTGCGGCGTTGCCGTGGAGCCGGGCCGCGTGATCGGAATCACCAGCACATCGGGCACCACGATGTTGCGCTCCACATCAACAAAGCGCCGCCCCGGCTTGGGCTCAAGGCGCGCAATCAGCACCAGTGCTTCGCGGCAATGGGCATCGCTGCCGTTGCAGCGCTGCATCAGGGTCTTGATGTCGCGTCGCGCCACCAGGTCCATCGGCTCGGAGCACATACGTAGCGCCAGTTCACATACCTCGTCGCGTTCGCGCGCGCGCGGCGTCTTGGCGCCGGGGATTAACTGCGCTCGCAGTTGCAGGCGCAGGCATTCACCCAGGTCGCGCGCGCCCACGCCAATGGGCTCCAGGCTGTGCAGCAGCCCCAGCGCCACGTTGAAGTGGTGCAGCAGTTCTTCCAACTGCTCTTCGTCGTCGTTGTCCGCGCCCATCAGGCCGCGCGCCAATTCTTCCAGCGTGTCTTCCAGGTAGCCGTCGTCGTTGAGCGACTCGATCAGAAATTGCAGCGCGCAACGGTCTTCCTGGCTCAGCCGCAGGCCCAGTGCCTGGCGGTGCAGATGGGCTTGCAGCGACTCCTGGCTGCGCGCCAGTTCCGAGGCGTCAGTGTCTTCGCCGTCGCCCAGGTTGTTGGTGCGGGCCTTGGCGTCCACACCCCACTCGCCGTCGTCGGGCACCAGTTCGGTGGTGCCGTCGCCGTCCCAGTTGGGTTCTTCCTGCGCAGTCAGCGGCGTGACTTCGTCGTCGCGGGGACTGACAGGTGCGGTGGAGTCAACGTAATCGGTGCTCGAATAGGCGGCAGATTCCAGGTCGCGCTCACCTTCGCTCACCGGCGCGTCGGCCTGTACCAGGCCAAACTCCTCGCGCGGCGCGTCGTCCTGCGCCACTTCCAGAAACGGGTTTTCATCGAGCATCTGCTCGACTTCCTGGCTCAACTCCAGCGTGGAGAGTTGCAACAGGCGGATTGATTGCTGCAACTGGGGCGTGAGCGCCAGATGCTGCGAAACCCGTAGTGAAAGACCTTGTTTCATTCTGGGCTTACATCTTGAAGTGTTCGCCGAGGTACACGCGGCGTACATCGGCGTTGTTCACAATCTCGGTCGGGGTTCCCTGGGCCAGCACCTTGCCTTCGCTGATGATGTAGGCGTGGTCGCAAATGCCCAGCGTCTCGCGCACGTTGTGGTCGGTGATCAGCACGCCGATGTCACGCGAGCGCAAAAAATTGATGATGCGCTGGATCTCGATTACTGCAATCGGATCGATCCCGGCAAAAGGTTCGTCCAGCAGGATGAAACGTGGGCGGGTTGCCAGCGCGCGCGCAATTTCGACCCGGCGGCGCTCGCCGCCAGAGAGCGCCAGCGCGGGCGACTCGCGCAGGTGTTCCACCCGCAAATCCTTGAGCAGCGCGGTCAGGCGTTCTTCAATCTCGACGCTCTTGAGCGCTTCGCCCTGGTCGTCGCGCTGCAGCTCCAGCACGGCGCGCACGTTTTCTTCGACGTTGAGCTTGCGAAAGATCGACGCTTCCTGCGGCAGATAGCCCAGCCCCAGGCGCGCACGGCGGTGGATGGGCAGGTGCTCGATCGATTTGCCGTCAATCGTGATGTCGCCGGCACTGGCGTGCAGCAGCCCGACGATCATGTAAAACGACGTGGTCTTGCCCGCGCCGTTGGGGCCGAGCAAACCCACCACTTCGCCCGTGCGCACCGCCAGCGACACGTCCTTGACCACCTGGCGCTTGCCGTACGACTTTTGCAAATGGCTGGCTTCCAGAACCCCTGGACCGGCGTGACCGCCAGCCAGCGGCTCGGGCTGCAGAGACACCAGGACGCTGTCGATCACACTCACTTGGCACCGCCCCCAAGAGTGGGTGAGGCCTGCAGTTTGGGCGCAGCACCCGTGGCGCTGGCGCTGGGTGCGGGAGCGTCCGGCTTGGGTGTGAGCACGGCGCGCACACGCCCCCCTGGCGCGGCGGTGCCGGGCTTGCCCACGCTGCCATCCACACTGAACAGGTCGTTGAAGTTGTCGTACACGATCAGCGCGCCCGAAATTTCGTCGGCAAGCACGGCGCCACGGTAGCGGCGCAACAGCGCACGCTGGACAAATTTGACGGTGTCGGCGCGGCCGTCGTACTCAATCGTCTGGCCTTCGCCTTCGATGTACTCGTCCACGCCCTCGCGCTTCTGGCGGAAAAAGGCCGATGCATCAGCCGAACCAGTCACCAGGCCAAACTGGTAGCCCTCGGGGTCCTGGCGCACCTCAAGCTGGGCACCCCGGATCACAATCGTGCCCTTGGTCAGTTCCACCCGACCCGTGAACACGCTCACCTGCTTGACGTCGTCATAGCGCAGCGCATCGGCCGAGATGTTCATGGGCTTGTTGCGATCGGCTTTTTCCGACCAAGCAGGCAAGGCTGCTCCCGCCAGGGACAGTAGCACAAGCAATAGGGCAACCGGGTTTTTCATAGAGGCACGAAACTTGCTGGAAACACGTTACGGCCATTGTACTGAGCGAATGCCCCCCGACCTATGGCTTAATAGCGCCTTTCCACTCTATTTCCGAGAAAATTCATGGGTAACAAAATCGTCACCGAAGCCGACCGCAAAGCCACTCCCGCACCCACGCCCCTGCCTGGCATGAGCCTGCCCAGCGCTGGACGCGGACAGCGTGTGAGTCTGGAGCGCGGCGTTGCCACCCGCAGCAAGAAGAACCCGGGCAAGCGCTCCAAGAAGGGCGGTTGATCCGTCCGGGCTGCGGGCACCCCCCGCAGCCACAGGCTATTGCATCAACGCGCGTTGCGCGCGTCCGACACCAAAGCCACGGCCACCTGCAAGGCGCGCTCCATGCCGCCAGCCAGTGAGCCATCGGTGTAATAACGCCCCGCCACCCCAATTGCTGGAACGCCCTCCACCTTGTAGGCGTTTTGCAACTGGGCTGCGCGCGTGGCCTTGGTGGCCACCGAGAACGAGTTGTACTGGGTTTCAAACTTGGCCTTGTCCACGCCCTGCTTGACCACCCAGTCGAGCATGGCGTCGCCCTTGGCCAGGTTGATTTTTTCGACGTGGATCGCCTGGAACACCTTGGCGTGCAGTTTCTCTACCAAGCCCAGAGCTTCGAGCGCGTAGAACAAGCGCTGCTGCGGCGCAAACGTGTCGTTAAACGCCACCGGAACGCGCCGGAATGCCACGTCCTTGGGCAGGTTCTTGATCCAGCCGGGCATCGATGGCTCAATCGCGCTGCAGTGCGGGCAGTTGTACCAAAAGAACTCGACCACCTCGACCTTGCCCGCAGGCGCTTCTACCGGCGCGCGCGGATCGACCACCAAAAAGTCCTTGCCCGCGATCGGCTTGATCGGTTGGGCCTGGGCCGGTGACCACACCGACGGTGCCAAGGCAGCCAACGCTGCCACCCGGGAAAACTCACGACGCTTCATATTCATTGCTTGCCACTCCATTAAGTTGGGTCGGATTGTGCTGCGAAACAAAAGTTCCTGCCTGCCGCCTCAGCGTTGCACGCGCACCAGTGCGGTTTCCAGGCCGGCCTTGTCCAGTTTTTCCTTGGCGCGCTCGCCTTCGTCCTTCTTGTCAAACGGCCCCACGCGCACCCGGAACACGGTCTGACCCGACTGATCGCGCTCGGAAATCTTGGACTCGATGCCACCCAGCGAAAGCTTGGCGCGCTGGGTTTCGGCGTCTTCCATTTTGCGGTAAGCGCCCACCTGCACAAAGTACACAAACGCATCGGCGTCGCTTGCACTTGGACTTGGGCTGGGGCTTGCACCGGCCTTGGCCTTGGCCAAATCGCCCAGGGGGTCGGCGCTGGGCTTGGCGTCTGATTTGATGGCGGCCTTGGCCTCGGGCTTGGCGACTTCCTGCGGCTTGGCAGCCGACGCGGGCAACTCGGGCGCGCCCTGCACGCCGGTGATGGGTGTGGTCTTGGCGGGATTTTTTCCGTACAGCGGGGCGTTCGGGTCCCAGTCCTTGTTCTTCTTGGCTTCGGCCTCGTCCTGCTCGGCCGTGCGGCTCTGGCCCCGGTTCATGAACGGCACCGGCACCTTGGTGACGTAAACCGCCACCGCCAGGGCCAGGCCCAGGCCCACCACGATGCCCATGATGAACCCCAAAATCGTTCCGCCGCGCTGTCGCTTCATGCGTTCCTCTTCTTTCAGATTTGCTACGCCAATCGTGGTCTGTCCCGCAAGTTATTACATTTTCTCCGGTGCTCCAACCCCCAGCACCGCGAGGCCATTGTGCAACACCTGGGCGGTGGCGGCTACGAGGGCCAGGCGGGCTAGCTTGAGTGCTTCGTCGTCCACCAGAATGCGCTCGGCGTCGTAGTAGCTGTGGTAGCAGGCGGCGAGTTCGCGCAGGTAGAAGGTCACGTCGTGGGGCGCAAAGTCGTTGGCAGCCGCCGTCAGCATGTCGGGGTACTTGGCCAGCAGCAGCATCAAGGCATGGGCTTGGGTACTTTGCAGCGGCGCGAGGTCCACCTGCTGCAGGCGCGCCACGTCGCCGCCCCAACTGGCCAGCACCGAGCAAATGCGGGCGTGTGCGTATTGCACGTAGTACACCGGGTTGTCGTTGTTCTTGGCTACCGCAAGATCCACGTCGAAGGTGTATTCGGTGTCGGGCTTGCGGCTGAGCAGAAAGAAGCGCACTGCGTCCTTGGATGTCCACTCAATCAGGTCGCGCAGCGTCACGTAGCTGCCCGCACGCTTGGAAATCTTCACCTCCTGACCGCCGCGCACCACACGCACCATGGTGTGCAGCACGTAGTCGGGGTAGCCCGCTGGAATGCCCACGTTGGCCGCCTGCAGGCCCGCGCGCACCCGGGCAATGGTGCCGTGGTGGTCGGTGCCCTGGATGTTGACCACCTTGGTAAAACCGCGCTCCCACTTGGCGATGTGGTAGGCCACGTCGGGCACAAAGTAGGTGTAGCTGCCGTCGCCCTTGCGCATGACGCGGTCTTTGTCGTCGCCGTAGTCGGTGGATTGGAGCCACAGCGCGCCGTCCTTCTCATACGTCTTGCCGGCCGCCTGCAGGCGCTGTACGGTGGCATCCACCCGGCCGCTGGTGTAGAGGCTGCTTTCCAGGTAGTAGTTGTCAAACTTGACGGCAAAAGCCTGCAAGTCCAGGTCCTGCTCGTGGCGCAGATAGGCCACGGCAAACTCGCGCATGCCGTCGAGGTCGTTGACGTCGCCGCTGGCGGTAAAGGCGCGGTCGTCGGACTTGACGGTTTTGCCGGCCAGAAAGTCGGCGGCAATGTCGGCAATGTAGTCGCCGTTGTAGGCGGCGGCATTCTCGCCGCTGGGCCACTCTGCGTCCCCCGGCTTGAAGCCCCGGGCGCGCAGTTGCGTGCTGCTGGCCAGGGTGCCGATCTGCACCCCTGCGTCGTTGTAATAAAACTCGCGGTACACGTCCCAGCCCTGGGTCTGGAACAGGCTGCTGATGGCGTCGCCCAGCGCCGCCTGGCGGCCGTGTCCCACGTGCAGCGGCCCGGTCGGGTTGGCAGAGACAAACTCCACCATCAGCCGCTGGCCGTTCGCTGTGCGCCAGCCATAGCGCGCGCCTTGCGTGAGCACCTCATGCACCACCTGCTGCTTGGCCTGGGGCTTGAGGCGAATGTTGATAAAGCCCGGCCCGGCGATATCCACCGCTTCCACCCAGCGCACAAACGCGGCTTGCTGCAACAGACTGGCGCGCAGGGTTTCGGCCACCTGGCGCGGGTTTTGTTTGAGCGCCTTGGCCCATTGCATGGCGGCGGTGGTTGCCAGGTCACCGTGGGCGGCGACCTTGGGCGACTCGTAGGCCGCCTTGGCACCCGCGCCGGGGGACAGGTTTTCCAGGGCGGCGGCAAGCGCCTCCAGAAGTTCAATTTTTACAGACTGCATGGCCGGATTTTACGGGGCGCACCTGCAAACGTTGCGAATCCGGGTCAACCACATTGCAAGCCACGCCGTTCTGTGCTGGAATCCGGCAGCGGATTTTTCTGCAACGGCAGCGAACCTGCCGTCCAACCTATGAGGACAACCCATGAAGAAAGCACTGACACTCCTGGCCCTGGGCCTGACTCTCTCCTGGGGCATCGCCCAGGCGGCTGACGGCAATACCCCGCAGCAAAGCAAGATGGCAACCTGCAACAAGGAAGCCGGCGACAAGAAAGGCGACGAACGCAAGGCCTTCATGAAAGACTGCCTCAGCGCCAAACCCGCTGCAGCCGCAGCCGAACCCGCAGGCACCACGCAGCAAAACAAGATGAAGACCTGCAACGCCGAAGCCGGCACCAAGGCGCTCAAGGGCGAAGAGCGCAAGAAGTTCATGAAAGAGTGCCTCAGCGCCAAATAAGCGCTGCCGCTATGCAGCCACACCCGGCCCGGCAAGGGCCGGGTGCCTCGCACCCCCAACAACCCCGACAGCTATACGAACAGCGCGGCGGCGATCCCGGCGAACAGGGAAAAACCTAGCCAGTGGTTCAAGCGGAACGCCTTGAAGCAGCCCTCGCGCGTGCGGGTGTAGATCAGCGTGCCGTGCCAGGCCGCCTGGGCAAACGCCACCGACACACCGGCTGACCACCACAGCGACTTGAGCATCGGCGTCAACAGTGCCGACCACGTCACCAGGTAGAGCACATAAAACACCATCACGGCGCGCACGTCCCATTGCCCCAGTGCAATGGCCGAGGTCTTCATGCCGATGCGCAGATCGTCGTCGCGGTCCACCATGGCGTACTCGGTGTCATAGGCCAGCACCCAGAACAGGTTGCCCAGCAGCAGCACCCAGGCCTGCTGCGGCACGGCGCTCCATGCGGCTGCCGCGCTCCAGTCGTCACCACCGCGCACCGCAGAAAACGCCATCGGTATGCCAAAGCTGAAGGCCACACCCAGCACCGCCTGCGGCATCGAGACAAAGCGCTTGGCAAATGGATAGGCCAGCGTCACCGCCAGCGCCGCAAACGACCACAGCACGGTGGTGGCATTGGTCTGCAGCACCAGGCCAAAGGCCAGCAGCGCCAAGAGCGCACCCAAGGCCAGCGCCTCGCGCACGCCCACGCGCCCGCTGGTGACGGGGCGCTGCGCCGTGCGCTTGACGTGCTTGTCAAAGTCGCGGTCGGCCACGTCGTTGATGCAGCAGCCGGCGCTGCGCATCAGGATCGTGCCCAGGGTAAACACCGCCAGCAGCCGCCAGCCCGGAAAGCCTCCGGCCGCAATCCACAGCGCGCTCAAGGTAGGCCACAGCAGCAGCAACCAGCCCGCCGGTCGGTTCCAGCGGATCAGGTCCAGATAGAGTGCGAGCCTGCCCTTCATGACAGGCGCTTCACACCCGGCAGTTCGCAGGCATAGATGGCGTTGCGCAGCGCGGCAATGGCCTCGTAGCGCGTAAAGCTGCGCCGCCACGCCAGCACCACGCGCCGCGTTGGCGGCTCGCTGTGGGCGCTGTCGCGCACTTCCAGGTACTTCACAAAGGCGTCGTGGCCGCGCTTGGGTTTGGCCGCCAGCGCCTCCTTGGGCACGCTCAGGCGCGGCACCAGGGTGACACCCATGCCTGCGGCCACCATGTGCTTGATGGTCTCCAGGGACGAGCCTTCAAAGCTCTTGCGAATGCCCTGCGCGTCGCCGGAAAAGCGCGCGAACTCAGGGCAGACTTCAAGCACATGGTCGCGAAAGCAGTGCCCGCTGCCCAACAGCAGCATGTTCTCGTTTTTCAGCATCTCGGAGCTGACGCTGTCGTGCTTTGCCAGCGGATGCTGCATCGGCACCGCCGCCATGAACGGCTCGTCGTAGAGCGGCGCCACGGCCAGCCCGGCATCGGGAAACGGCTCGGCCAGAATGGCGCAGTCGATCTCGCCGGTGCGCAGCATTTCGAGCAGCTTGACGGTAAAGTTTTCCTGCAGCATCAGCGGCATCTGCGGCGAGCGCTTGATCACCTGGCGCACCAGGTCGGGCAACAGGTAGGGCGCAATGGTGTAGATCACGCCCAGCGTGAGGGCACCGGCAAGCGGGTCCTTGCCGCGCTTGGCAATGTCCTTGATGTGGGCGGCCTGCTCCAGCACGCTTTGCGCCTGGCGCACGATTTCTTCGCCCAGCGCGGTTACCGTGACCTCGTTGGCGCTGCGCTCGAACAGCTTGACGTCGAGTTCTTCTTCGAGCTTTTTCACCGCAACCGACAGCGTCGGTTGCGACACAAAGCAGGCGTCGGCGGCCTTGCCAAAGTGGCGCTCGCGTGCCACGGCCACGATGTATTTCAGTTCAGTCAGTGTCATGCCCGTATTGTCCACCCAACGCGCGGCACTGCCGCGCGCGGCTCACTCGCCCAATGCCGCAAAAGGCTTAGGGCGCGACGCTGGCCAGACCCAGCACCTCACGCTCGTAAGCGTGCAGCGACGGCATGCCGCCGGTGTGGATGAAGAGCACGTTGGTGTCGGCCTGGAGCTGGCCCTGGCGCGCCATGCCGATCAGCCCGGCCATGATCTTGCCGGTGTACACCGGATCGAGCAGAATCGCTTCGCTGCGCGCGAGCATCTGCACGGCCTCGACCATGCGCGCGTTGGGCACCGAGTATTTGGGTTGCCAGAAGCCGCCCACCGTGACTACCGCCTCGCTTGGGATCGTCATGCCCAGCCCAAGCAAGTCCACCACCGCCTGCGCCTCCTTGAGCACCAGGGGTGCCTGGTCAGCCGGGTCGCGGCTTACGCCTATGCCCACAATCGGGATGTTGATGCGGTTGCCCACAAAGCCCGCCACCAGGCCGCCGTGCGTGCCGGAACTGCCTGAGCCCACCACCACCTGGTCGATGTGCACGCCCTGCTCGAACAACTGCTGCTGCAACTCCTGCGCGCAGGCCACATAGCCCAGGC
>CAIPBW010000368.1 GCA_903863395.1 uncultured beta proteobacterium | reverse complement strand
GTGCGCAGCGAGATCGGGTCCAGCCCCGAAAACGGCTCGTCGTACATCACCAGTTCGGGGTCGAGCGCAATCGCGCGCGCCGTGGCAATACGCCGCGCCATGCCGCCCGAGACCTCACTGGGCATCAGGTCGCGGGCGCAGCGCAAGCCCACGGCGTTGAGCTTCATCAGCACGATGTCGCGGATCAGTGCGGGCGGCAGATCGGTGTGTTCGCGCAGCGGAAAGGCCACGTTGTCAAACACGCTCAGGTCGGCAAACAACGCGCCAAACTGGAACAGCATGCCCATGCGCCTGCGCACGGCGTAAAGCTGCTCCTTGTCCATGGGCGTGATGTCATGGCCGTCAAACAGCATCTGCCCCGACCAGGCACGCAGTTGCCCGCCAATCACGCGCAGCGTGGTGGTCTTGCCCCCGCCCATGGGACCGACCAGCGCCGTGACCTTGCCGCGCGGAATCTGCAGCGACACGTCGTGCAAAACGGCGCGCTCGCCATAACCAAAGGTCAGGCTGCGTAGTTCAACCAGCGGGGAGGATGGGGTTGGTAGCATGGAGGCAAAAGGCGTGTGGCTTTCACAAGGGATGATAGTGGAAATGGCTTTGTCTGCAGTTTGCGCGCTTTTCGGCGTGAACGTGCACAATGAACCCCGCTGCGGCTTGTTGCAAACCCTAACAATTTTGAGGAGACCTGCATGACCCCCCTTTCCAAACGCGGCTTGTTGCAAACCACCGGGCTGATGGGCGCGGGCGCGCTGCTGGGCTGTGCCACGCCGGGCGTGGCGCAAAGCACTGTGCGCACGCCCTTTGCCGTTGCGCCGACCACCATCCCCATCGTCGGCTCGGACGAGATGTTCCCCGTGCGCCGCATCTACTGCATTGGCCGCAACTATGCCGCGCACTCGCGTGAAATGGGATCGGACCCCACGCGCGAGCCGCCATTCTTCTTCCAGAAACCCACCGACGCCATCCAGCACGTCCCCACCGGCACGGTGGCCGACCACCCCTACCCCAGCCTTACCAAGAACTACCACTACGAAGCCGAGTTGGTGGCCGTGCTGGGCAAGGGCGGGCGCAATATCGCGCTGGACAAGGCGCTGGAGCACGTCTATGGCTACGCTGCCGGTCTGGACATGACGCGGCGCGACCTGCAACGCGCCATGGGCGACCAGAAAAAGCCCTGGGAAATCGGCAAGAGCTTTGACCGCTCAGCCCCAATTGGCCCGGTCCACAAAGTGGCACTCACCGGGCACTTCACCCAGGGCAGCATCTGGCTCAAGGTGAATGGCGAACTCAAACAGAACGCCAACCTCAACCAGATGATGTGGTCGGTGGCCGAGCAGATTTCCAAACTGTCCGAAGCCAACGAGCTGTTCCCCGGCGACATCATCTATTCCGGCACGCCCGAGAACGTGGGCCCGGTGGTGCGCGGCGACGTGATCGAGATGCACATCGACGGCCTGCCCAATCTGAGCGTCAAGATCACCTGAAAGCCGCTGCCAGCGAGTCCGCCGCTGTGACCGACAAGCCCATGCCTGCGGCCGTACATCGCCTGCACCCGCAAGGCCCGGCGCTGACGCTGCCGGCGCTGGAAAGCGGCAACGTGTACCGCTTCCACACCATGGTCAAGCCCAGTGGCGCGCAGTGCAATCTGGACTGCGCCTACTGCTTTTACCTGCACAAGGAAGAGTTGCTGCAGCAGCCCCACAAGGCGCGCATGAGCGCGCCCGTGCTGGAGCAGCACATTGCCCAGTACATCGAAGCGCATACCGCAGCGCAGGTGGTGTTCTCATGGCAAGGCGGCGAGCCCACCCTGATGGGGCTGGACTATTTTGAGCGCATTGTGGAATTGCAACAACGCTACAAGAAGCCCGGACAGGCGATTGAGAACGACCTGCAAACCAACGGCGTCCTGCTCGACGATGCCTGGTGCGGCTTTCTCAAACGCCACAATTTTCTGGTGGGGCTGTCGATTGACGGGCCAGCCCAATTGCACGACGCCTACCGCACCACCAAGGGCGGCACACCCACGTTTGAGCGGGTGATGGCGGCAGCCGAGTTGCTGCATCGCTACCGGGTGCCGTTTAGCGCCCTGTGCGTGGTCAACCGCAAGAACGCGCGCCGCCCAATTGACGTGTACCGCTTCCTGCGCGACCAGGTACGCCCGCGCATCATCCAGTTCATCCCCTGCGTGGAACCCACCGACTTTCGCAGCGCAGCGCCCGGGCAGCGGCACGCGCCGCCAACGCAGAATGCTGTGGCTGAATCACTGGTGACCGAGTGGTCGGTGTTGCCCGAAGACTGGGGCTACTTTCTCACCCGAATCTGGGATGAGTGGCTGCGGCGCGACTACGGCAAAGTGTTTGTCGACCAGTTTGAAAACGTGATCTCGCAAATGTTTGGCTTTGGCGCGCAAAAGTGCGTGAGCGCCCAGTTTTGCGGCAAGGCGCTGGCGATTGAACACAACGGCGACCTCTACAGTTGCGACCACTTCGTCTACCCCGAATATCGCCTGGGCAACATCCTGCACACGCACGAGGGCGACCTGGCTTTTTCGGCGCAGCAACAGGCCTTTGGTTTTGCCAAGCACGACACCTTGACCGCCTACTGCAAGCGCTGCCCGCATCTGCAGTTGTGCTGGGGCGACTGCCCCAAACACCGGTTTGTGGCCACGCCCGACGCCGAACCAGGCCTGAGCTACCTGTGCCCGGGGCTCAAGCAGTTTTACGCCAAGGCGCACCTGGCCCGCAGCGAGTTAGCGCGTCGGCTGGGCTAGCCGGAACTACGTTGACGCCGTCTTGGCGGCGCGTGCCGCGTTCAGAAAGTCCTGCAACAACGGCGTGTCGTCCAGGGTGTTGAGTTCAGGCTGGTGGTACTCGGGGTGCCACTGCACTGCGGCTACGTAGGCGGGGCCGCAATAGCGGATGGCTTCTACCATGCCGTCATCGGGGCAGCGCGCCTCGACCACAAAATTGGGTGCCAGGTCCTTGATGGCCTGGTGGTGGACGCTGTTGATCTTGTGGCTGCCCGTGCCCGCCAAAAGGGATTCAAGCCGGGTATCAGGAACGACCTGGACCTGGTGAAAGTTGAGGTCGTACAGATCGGCATCGCGGTGCGCTACCGCTTCAGGCCGCTGCGTTCCAATGTCTTGCAGCAAGGTGCCCCCAAACGCCACGTTGATCAATTGCAGGCCACGGCACACGCCGAACACCGGTTTGCCTGCAGCCACAAAAGCCTTGATCAGCGCCATCTCGTATTCGTCGCGAACCCGGTCGCCGCTCCAGCGCTCCTGCAGCGGAGCTTCGCCATAGCTGCCCGGCCAGACGTCGGCGCCGCCGTGCAGCACCAGGCCATCGAGCCAATGCGCGTAGTCGTCCACCCGCACGTCGCCACGCGCGGTATCGCCCTCGGGCGAAGGAATCATCACCGGCATGGCCCCCTGCGCCATGATCCAGTGCGCAAACGATTGCTCAATGTAATGCAGCGTCTTTTTGGCAAAGACGGCGCGCTGCGGGTCCGGGTGCAGAAAGCAGGCACTGATGCCAATTTTGAGTCGTTCGTTCATACGCTTGTCTGGTTGCATGTATCCCCGCAATTGTCGCCTGCGCGGGCACATTCGCTATCGTGATTCGCCAATCATAAGCGGGCACTGAACTTGCGAATTGCGGCGGCAGCGGCGCTTGCAGTCTCAGTGCCTTGCGTCCACACGCCGTGCAACGGCTTGAATAGCGGCAGCCAGTTCGCCCATATCGACTGGCTTGACCAGGTACAGGTCGGCACCCGCATTCATGCCCGCAATACGATCAGCCACCGTGCTTCGTGCGGTCAACATGATGATGCCCAGCAGCGG
>CAIPBW010000367.1 GCA_903863395.1 uncultured beta proteobacterium | reverse complement strand
TGCTGCAGGGCCTGGTCAAAATCAGGGTTCATGGCCATGCCGGGCCACTGCTTCCAGGCCACGGCCACAGCGCCGGGGACAAAGCCCACCCATTCGCGTTCGGCGTCGGTGCGCACGTCCACCAGCACCGCCTCGCCTGCGGTCCACCAGACGTAGGCCTGTTGCGGGGTGATGTCGCCAGCGTAGCCCTGGGCGGATTGCACGCCGGGGCTGGCCGCCCCGGTGCGGGCGGCAGAAAGGGTCGGCTCGGTGCGGGGCATGGTGGTGGGGCCGGGGTGCGGGTTGTCAGTGGGCGTATTCTCCACCAAACTACGGGCCTTGCGCTGCGTCAGTTGCAGCAAAGACTTTTGGTTTACAGTTGACGTTTACGTAAACGTCAAACGTGCGCACTGCGCACAGTGAGCAAGGACACGATACCATGACCGACCTGTCTGCTGAATTCAAGGCCCTGGCCAACTACCGCCCCACCCATAAGGTGCGTTTCGTCACGGCCGCCAGCCTGTTTGACGGCCACGATGCAGCCATCAACATCATGCGCCGCATTTTGCAGAGCATGGGCGCCGAGGTGATTCACCTGGGCCACAACCGCAGCGTCGATGAGGTGGTGACCGCCGCCCTGCAGGAAGACGCGCAGGGTATTGCCATCAGCTCGTACCAGGGTGGGCACGTCGAGTATTTCAAATACATGGTCGACCTGCTCAAGAGCCGGGGCGGTGCCCACATCCAGGTGTTTGGCGGCGGCGGCGGCGTGATTGTGCCCAGCGAAATTGCCGAGCTGCAAGCCTATGGCGTCTCACGCATCTACAGCCCCGAGGACGGGCAGCGCATGGGGCTGGCCGGCATGATTGGCGAGATGATGATGCGCTGCGACAAAGACCTCACGGCCTACGCGCCCACCAGCCTGGATGCCATTGCCGGCCACGCGCCGCAAGCCTGGCGCGCGCTGGCGCAGCTCATGACCGGATTGGAGTCGCAAGGCGAGAAGCACCCGTTGAGCGCCGCCATCCGTGCGCAGGCGGCTACCAAGAAGATTCCAGTGCTGGGCATTACCGGCACGGGCGGGGCGGGTAAATCCTCGCTCACCGATGAAATCATCCGCCGCCTGCGGCTCGACCAGGGCGACCGCTTGCACATTGCCGTGATCAGCATCGATCCGTCGCGGCGCAAGACCGGCGGCGCGCTGTTGGGCGACCGCATCCGCATGAACGCAATTGGGCCGTGGGCCCCCACGCTTGCCGCTGCGCGTGCTGCGCTGCCCCCCGAGGGGGCGTCCGCCGCCTTGGGGCGGCCCGGCGGCGGTGCCGTGGACTCCGGCCAACGCGTATTCATGCGCAGCCTGGCCACGCGCGACTTTGGCTCCGAAATCAGCCAAGCCCTGCCCGATGTGGTGGCCGCTGCCAAGTGCGCTGGTTTTGATCTGGTGGTGGTCGAGACCTCGGGCATTGGCCAGGGCGACGCAGCCATCGTGCCGCTGGTGGATGTGCCGATGTACGTGATGACGCCCGAGTTTGGCGCGGCCAGCCAGTTGGAAAAGATCGACATGCTCGACTTTGCCGAGTTTGTGGTCATCAACAAGTTTGACCGCAAGGGCGCGCAGGACGCCTTGCGCGACGTGGCCAAGCAGGTGCAGCGCAACCGCGAAGCGTTTACCGTGCCGAGTGAGCAAATGCCGGTGTTTGGCACCATGGCGGCGCGTTTCAACGACGACGGCGTGACCGCCCTGTACCAGGCGCTGCTGCCACGTCTGCAGGAATTGGGATTGAGCCTGACCGAGGGGCTGCTACCCGTGGCCAAGGTGCGCTTTAGTTCCAACCAGACGCCAGTGGTGCCCGCTGCGCGCAGCCGCTACCTGGCCGAAATCAGCGACACGGTGCGCAGCTACAAGGTGCGCGCCAGGGCGCAGGCGCGGCTGGCACGCGAGGTGCAGCAGTTGCGCGAGTCTGGCCGCATGTTGCACGACGCCAACCCGACCAAGGTGCGCGCGGTGGAAGCCGTCAAAGCCCTGGCCGATGCGCGCGAGCAGCAACTTGGCACCGGTGAGCGCCACCTGCTGACGCAGTGGCCCGAAATGCAGAGCGCTTATGCTGGTGACGAGTACGTGGTGAAGATCCGCGACAAGGAAATCCGCACCGCGCTCACCACCAAGTCTTTAAGCGGCACCACCATCCGCAAGGTGGCGCTGCCCCAGTACGAGGACCACGGCGAAATTCTCAAGTGGCTGATGCTCGATAACGTGCCCGGCAGTTACCCCTATACCGCAGGCACCTTTGCCTTCAAGCGCGAAAACGAAGACCCCACGCGCATGTTTGCCGGCGAGGGCGATGCGTTTCGCACCAACCGGCGCTTCAAACTGCTCTCCAGCGGCATGGACGCCAAGCGTCTGTCCACGGCGTTTGACTCCGTCACCCTGTACGGCAACGACCCCGATCCGCGTCCCGATATCTACGGCAAGATCGGCAACTCGGGCGTGAGCATTGCCACGATTGACGACCTCAAGGTGCTCTACGGCGGCTTTGACCTGTGCAACCCGACCACCAGCGTGTCGATGACCATCAACGGCCCGGCACCGAGCATTCTGGCGATGTTCATGAACTCGGCTATCGACCAGAATCTGGAGAAGTTCCAGACCGACAACGGGCGCGAGCCGACCGCCACCGAGGCAGCCAAGATCCGCGAATGGGTGCTGGCCAATGTGCGCGGCACGGTGCAGGCCGACATCCTCAAGGAAGACCAGGGCCAGAACACCTGCCTGTTCTCGACCGAGTTTTCGCTCAAGGTGATGGGCGACATTGCCCAGTATTTTGTGCACCACAACGTGCGCAACTTCTACAGCGTCTCGATCAGCGGCTACCACATTGCCGAAGCCGGTGCCAACCCGATTTCGCAACTGGCCTTCACGCTCTCCAACGGCTTTACTTTTGTTGAGGCGTATCTGGCGCGCGGCATGCACATTGATGACTTTGCGCCCAACCTGAGCTTCTTCTTCAGTAACGGCATGGACCCCGAGTACACCGTGATGGGCCGCGTGGCGCGGCGCATCTGGGCGGTGGCGATGAAAGAGAAGTACGGTGCCAACGAGCGCAGCCAGAAGCTCAAATACCACATCCAGACCAGCGGACGCAGCCTGCACGCGCAGGAAATCCAGTTCAACGACATCCGCACCACGCTGCAGGCGCTGATTGCCATCTACGACAACTGCAACAGCCTGCACACCAATGCGTTTGACGAGGCCATCACCACTCCCACCGAAGAATCGGTGCGCCGCGCCATGGCGATCCAGCTCATCATCAACCGCGAGTGGGG
>CAIPBW010000366.1 GCA_903863395.1 uncultured beta proteobacterium | reverse complement strand
GATGACGATGTGTACGCGATGACCAACCGGGCACGATCCGCCGTCACACCTCCAGCCATTCCTTGCGAATGGCGGCGTTGTTGCGTAGTTGGTCGGGGCTGCCGTCGAAGACGATGCTGCCGTGGCCCATGACGAAGCAGCGGTCGGAGATGTGCATGGCGATGGTGAGCTTTTGCTCGATCAGCAACACCGATACGCCGCGCTGGCGCAGCGCCTGCAGGTACTGCGCCACCAGCTCGACGATCTTGGGCGCCAGTCCTTCGGTTGGTTCGTCGATGATGATCAGGTCGGGGTCGCCCATGAGGGTGCGGCACAGGGTCAGCATTTGCTGCTCGCCGCCCGAGAGCACACCAGCTTCGGTGTGTTCGCGCTCCCTCAGGCGCGGGAACATGCGGTACATGTCGTCAAAGCTCCAGCGCGCATTGCGCTGGCCGCGTTTTTGGCCCAGCAGCAGGTTCTGGTGCACCGTGAGTTTGGGGAAGATGTCGCGGCTCTCGGGCACGTAGCCAATGCCGGCGTGGGCGATTTCAAAGGTCTTGCGCCCCAACGCCTGCTGGCCCTTCCACAGCACCGAACCCTGGCACGCCACCAGCCCCATGATGGCCTTGGCGGTGGTCGAGCGCCCCGAACCGTTGCGCCCCAGCAGTGCGACGATTTCGCCCTGCCCCACGTGCAGGTTGACGCCATGGAGCACATGGCTTTTGCCATAGAAGGCGTGCAGGTCGGTCACCTTCAGCATGCAGCCCCCGCCTGTGCGTCGGCCACGCTGGAGCCCAGGTAGGCCTCTTGCACGCGCGCGTCGGCGCGTACGGCCTGCGGCGTGTCAAACGCCAGCACTTCGCCATACACCACCACGGCAATCTTGTCGGCCAGCCCAAACACCACGCCCATGTCGTGCTCTACCGTGAGCAGTGTCTTGCCCTCGGTAACTTCGCGGATGAGCGCGATAAATCGTGTGGTTTCGCTCTTGCTCATGCCGGCCGTGGGTTCGTCCAACAGGATCACGTTGGCACCACCGCCAATGGTGATGCCAATCTCCAGCGCGCGCTGCTCGGCGTAGGTGAGGTTCATGGCCAACACGTCGCGTTTTTTCTCCAGGTGAATCATCTGCATCAGTTCGAGCGCGCGCGCGTTGGCGTCGGTCAACCCGGAGAGAAACTTGAGAAATGTGTAGCGGTAGCCCAGGCTCCACAGCACGCTGCAGCGCAGGTTCTCAAACACGCTGAGCTTGGGAAAGATATTGGTGATCTGAAAACTGCGCGACAGACCCAGGCGGTTGATCTCGAACGGCTTTTTACCCTGGATCGGTGTGCCATTGAGAAGAATCTCGCCCCGCGTAGGCGCAAAGCGCCCGCTGATCAGGTTGAACAAGGTGGACTTGCCCGCGCCGTTGGGGCCAATGATGCCCACGCGCTCACCCGGGCGCACCGCCAGATCGATGCCACGGATGATCTCGGCGCGGCCAAAGCTCTTGTGTACGTCTTTGAGCTCCAGGGCGAATTCACTGGCGGGTGCCATCAGGAAGACCTCCGCTGCGTTTCTTTCTCGATGAACTCATGAATCAGGTGCCACTCACGCGCGAACTGGCGTCGGATCAGCTCAAACAGCGCCAGTCCGGTGGCCATCACATAGACCGCACCAAACCAACTGTTTGCGCCCGCAGCGTCAAGCGTGGCGCCCAGAAACTGCAGTTCGGTACCCTGCCCTGCGCTGAGTTGCAGGTGGTAGGTCATCTCCACCATGGCCGACGCGCCCAGCAGTGCCACCAGTGCGGTAAACGCCAGCCCCACGTAGCTCACCCACAACTGGCGCAGCTTGCCAAACGCGGCCACGCGCACGTTCATCATGATCAGGCTAGCCAAGCCGCCCGGTGCGTACATCACCATGAACAAGAAGATCAGGCCCAGGTACAGCAGCCAGGCTTTGGTGAACTCGCTAAACAGCACAAACGCCAGCACCATGAGAATCGCGCCCAGAATGGGGCCGAAGAAGAACGTGGCACCGCCCAAAAAAGTGAATAACAGGTAGGCACCCGAGCGCGCCGCACCCACCACCTCGGCGGTGACGATTTCAAAGTTCATCGCGCCCAACCCGCCCGCAATGCCGGCAAAAAAACCGGCAATGATGAACGAGGTGTAGCGCACGCGTTGCGTGTTGTAGCCCACAAACTCCACCCGCTCGGGGTTGTCGCGCACGGCGTTGAGCATGCGCCCCAGCGGCGTTTGGGTAAATGCGTACATGGCCGCCACCGCCAGAAAGGTGTACACCGCAATCAGGTAATAGACCTGGATCGCCGGGGCGTAGGTGATGCCCAGAAAAGCCTTGCCAATCACCCGGTTGCCCGAGACGCCGCCCTCGCCGCCAAAAAACTCAGGCACCATCAGCGACATGGCAAACACCAGCTCGCCCATGCCCAGCGTGATCATGGCAAAGGTGGTGCCGGCCTTGCGCGTGGTGACGTAGCCCAGGAGCGCAGCAAAGCCCATGCCGGCCGCACCGCCGACCAGCGGTACCAGCGAGACCGGCATCGGCAGGGTTCCGGCCGAGACGGCATTGAGCGCGTGGATGGCCATGAACGCGCCCAGCCCGGTGTACACCGCGTGCCCGAAGCTGAGCATGCCGCCTTGCCCCAGCAGCATGTTGTAGGACAGGCAGGCCACAATCGCGATGCCCATTTGCGACAGCACCGTAAGCGCCAGACCGCTGCTGAAAAACAGCGGCGTAACGGCCAGCACCAGGGCAAACAGCGCCCACGTGGGCCAACTGCCAGAGGTCAGGTTATGCAGGGAAAAGGCGCGCCGCATCACTTAACCTTCACGCGTACCGAGCAGGCCCTTGGGCCGGAAAATCAGAATCAGCACCAGAAACAGGTACGGCAAGATGGGCGCGACCTGCGACAGCGTGAGCTTGACCAGGGTATTGCCGAGCGCACCCGCTCCGAGTTGCAGCCCGAGTTGCTGCGCCACGGTGGCCACCGAGTAATCAAAAGCCACGGCAAAGGTCTGGATCACACCAATCAAGAGCGATGCCAGAAACGCCCCCGAGAGCGAACCCATGCCGCCCACCACCACCACCACAAAGATGACCGACCCCACCGTGGCAGCCATGGCAGGTTCTGTGAGGTAGGTGCTGCCACCAATCACCCCGGCCAGACCTGCCAGCGCCGCCCCGGCACCAAACACCAGCATGAACACGCGCGGCACGTTGTGCCCCAGGGCCTCCACCGCTTCCGGGTGCGTAAGCGCTGCCTGGATCACCAGCCCAATGCGGGTATGGGTCAGCAGCAGCCACACCGACAGCAGCATCACCAGGGCTACCAGCATCATGAAGCCGCGCGTG
>CAIPBW010000365.1 GCA_903863395.1 uncultured beta proteobacterium | reverse complement strand
ACTTTGTGCCACTGGTGCAGGAAAACTACCACCTGGTCTGCCTCAAGTCTGCGCTGGACGACCCCGCCGTGCGCGCCCTGCGCACGCTGCTGCAAAGCGCCGCGTGGCAACAAACGCTGGCCGACATTCCGGGTTACACCCCGTCGCGCTGCGGCGAGGTGCTTTCGCTGCGTGCGATGCTGCCGTGGTGGAGTTTTGCGCGCAAGAAGAAGGCCCACGCTGCGGCCCACACGCCTTGAGCGCAGTGCCGCTTAGCCGCCGCCGCGCTGCATGTAGAGGTCAAAGCGCTTCATGAAGGCGTAGCGCTGCGCGTCATCCAGTCCGCCAAAACGGAATTGCACCAACAGTCGCGGCATGCGCGCCAGCGCAATCACACGGTCTTCGCCCACCTGCCACTTCAGGCCGAGCGCACCGTCGCCAATGCGCACCCCGGCCGCGCCGGTGTGCAGCTTCCAATGGTGGTCGCCCACCGCAGCGGGCAGCCAGCGCAGCCACTCGGCTTCGGTGCAGCCCATCTCGCGCTCGAATTGTTCGGGATAAAACGATTGCATCAGGCCATCGGAAACGAAGCCTAGCCCCCGGCAATGGGTGGCCAAATGGCCAGCACGTCGCCTTGGGCCAGCACCTCGCTGGCGCGTTGGTCGGCTGCCACGTAGCGACCATTGACCAGCACCAGATGCACCAGTGCTGACGGCAAGTGGTAGGGTTCGATCACCTGCGTGATGGTGGCCCCATCGGCCACCTCCAGTTCCACGATGTTGGTGTAGCGCGAATCTGCGGGCAAGTAATCGGTGAGCGTGGCAAACAGCTTGAGCGTGATGTTCATTGGGCCAGAGTTTAGCGACGCCGCGTATCCTGCGCACCACTCCAGGCACCTTGTCCCTGGGCGCTGGCCAGGTAGGCTTCCATCAGCTTGGTCGGGTCTTTCATCAGGGTGTCTTTCCACTCGCCGAGCTTGACCTGGCCTTCGACCAGGCCGCGCATCACGCCCACGTGCGCGGTCCAGCCCACAGAGTTGCAGCCCACCAGCACATCGTCCTTGAACTGCAGGCTCAGATGGCGCCCGGCCTGGGCGTCGGTCCACTCGGCGTGGTCGCCACCGGGTTGGCCTTGCCAGTCACCAAAGCTGGTGGAGATCAGGCCCAGCGTGTCGAGCACATTGATCTGGGTGACGCCCTTGAGCTCGGTCGCAGCGGGCAAACCGCGTGCAAACGCCACCATATTGGCGGCCGCCACGCGCGCCTGCTCGGCTGCGTTGGGCTGGATGGCGCTGACCACCATCTTGCCCGAAACCTTGTCCAGCGCTTCGGCGCAGTCGCCCGCAGCAAACACGCCTGGCACGTTGGTCTGCAAATGCTCGTCGGTCAGCACCCCCAGCAGGCAGGTGATGCCGCTGTCCTTGAGAAAGCCAATGGCCGGGCGCACGCCTGCAGCGCTGATTACCAGATCGGCCTGAACGCTCTGACCGTTGGAGAGCTTGACCTGCAGCGGCTTGCCCGCCGTGATTGACTCGACCTTGGTGGCGGTAAACACCTGCACACCCTTGGTCTGGCACCAGTCGCGAATCATGCCTCCGGCGGTGGGCCCCATCATGCGCGGCACCATGCGGTCGCCCATTTCGACCACGCTCAGGTTGACACCGCGCGCAGCCAGCGCTTCCATGATAATGCAGCCAATAAAACCGGCTCCGAGTTGCAACACGCGCGCGCCCTGGGTGGCCAGAGTCGAGATGTGGCGTGCGTCTTCCAGTGTCCAGCAGGTGTGCACGCCGGGAGCGTCGATACCCGGGATGGGAGGTGCCACCGGATGCGACCCAGTTGCTACCAGCAAGGTGTCAAAGGAAAGCGTCTGGCCGTTGGCCAGAACAAGCTTTTTGCCTGCAGCCTGAACATTGGTCACACGGGTGTGCAGCAACTCGATACGCAGGTCGGCAAAGTGCGACGGGCTCTTGCGCAAATAGGTGCCGCTCTCCTGGATGTTGCCCATCAGCAGGTAGGGAATGGCCATGCGCGAATAGGGCGGCTCGGGCTCATCACCAATGATGGTGATGCGGTCAGTGCTCGCAAGTCGACGGATGGTTTCAGCCGCAATGACGCCGGCCGGGCCAGCACCAAGAATGACATGGTGGGTCATGGTTTTCTCCAAAGGGGAAGGGTTGCCGGAGCTTTTGCCAAGCTCCGAACAACCCTCAGATGATTCCGGCGGTTTGGGGTCGGTATTCACGGCCGCCGTGCGGCCCGTGAACCAACCCCAAATAGCCGCGAGCGTCGCGCGCAAGTTACAAACCCAAACGCGCCTTGGTGGCGGCGGTGGGGCGGCCTTCGCTGTCCCAGCCGCGCACTTCGTAGTACTTGGGCAGCATCTTGGCCAACTCGTTGAACTTGCCCTTGGCAGGGCCAGTCTTGCAAGCGCCTTCGACGCTGGTCAGGCGCGCAGGCAGGCTGTCGTCCTTGGAGGTAAAGCCCGCACGGTTGTTGAACTCGCGCTCCATGTTCCAGATGCGCTCGCCAATCTTGGCCAGTTCTTCAATCGTGTAGCGCTCATCGCAGGCACCCTGCATTTGCGGCGACAGGTCTTGCAGACCCCAGGCGAAGGTGGTGAAGATGCACAGGCCGGACGAATCGAACGCAGCCGTGGCGTCCTGGAACGCCTTGACCAGATCGGGTTTGCCTTCGGACTCAAGCGGATCGGTCTTGACCGGAATGCCCAGCACTTCCGACGCAATGGTGTAGCCGCGCAGGTGGCAGCCGCCCCGGTTGGAAGTGGCATAGGCCAGACCGATACCCTGGATGGCGCGCCCGTCGTAGGCCGGGAACTCCTGGCCCTTGGACGACATCGAGAGTTCGGGGTGGCCGTACTTGGCGGTCAGGCGCTTGGAACCCTGGCCGATTTCCTTGCCAAAGCCGCGTCCATAGATGGTTTCTTCGGCCAGGAAGGCCAGCGCCTGGGCGGAGCCAAAATTGGCTTCAATGCCGATTTGCTCCTTGGTGAGCACACCCATGTCGTACAACTCCATCACCGCACCCACGGTAGCGCCGAAGCTGATCGGGTCGATCCCTTCTTCGTTGCACAGCAGGTTGGCGTATTGCAGCGCTTCGAGGTCATTGACGCCGTTGGCCGCGCCCAGCGACCAAGCCGCTTCGTACTCCAGGCCACCACTGGCACCACGGTACTGGGGCTTGTTGACGATGGTGAAGTGGCCTTCGTCCATCTTGCTGATGCGGCCACAGGCAATGGTGCAGCCAAAGCAAGCCTGGTTGGTCACCAGATGCTTCTTGCCATCGGTCTTGCGCGGTGTTGCCATCGCTTCGGCACCGATGTCCTTGGCGCCTTCAAACTGGTTGTCGCGGTGGTTGCGCGTGGGCAGGGCACCGACTTCGTTAATCACGCTCATCAGCACCTGGGTGCCCATGGCGGGCAGGCCGGTTCCGGTGACGCCGTTTTCAGCCAACACCTTCTTGCCGGCCTTGACGGCTTCCATGAAGGCCTTGGGGTCGCGGATATTGCCCACGCCCTTGGTGCCGCGCACGGCAATGGCCTTGAGGTTCTTGCTGCCCATCACAGCGCCCACGCCCGAGCGTCCGGCAGCGCGGTGCAAGTCGTTGACCACAGCGGCAAACAGCACCTGATTTTCACCTGCCTTGCCGATGCTGGAAACGCGTGTGAGCGGGTCCTGCAGGCCCTTCTTGATGATCTCTTCGGTCTCCCACACGCTCTTGCCCCACAGGTGGGCGGCGTCGCGCAGTTCGGCCACATCGTCGTTGACATAGAGGTACACCGGTTTGGCGCTCTTGCCTTCAAAGATGACCATATCCCAACCGGCCATCTTGAACTCGGCACCCCAGTAGCCGCCCGAGTTGGAGCAGGCGATGGCACCGGTCAGCGGGCCCTTGGTGATGACGGTGTAGCGTCCACCGGTGGATGCCGGTGTACCGGTCAGCGGACCGGTGGCCCAGATGATCTTGTTGGCCTCTGACAGCGGATCGACCGTGGCCGCCACTTCTTCGACCAGGTACTTGGTGCCCAGACCGCGCGAACCAAGATAGTCGTGCGCCCAGCCCATGTTGAGAGGTTCCGATTTGACAGTGCCCGCCGTCAGGTTAACGCGGAGGATTTTTCCAGCCCATGACATAGTGTGTGCTCCTTAAACGGCAGAGGGTTGATTGCCAAGCTTGTCGGCCCACTGGGCCATCTTGCCCAGACCCGTCCAATTGGCGTCAATGAAGGTGATAGCACCGGTGGGGCAAGCCTCAGCGCAGGCCGGAGCACCGCCGCACAGGTCGCACTTCTGCACCTTGCCGGTCTCGACTACGTAGTTGATCGTGCCAAACGGGCAGGCGATGGTGCAGACCTTGCAGCCCACGCAGGTAGCTTCGTTGACCACTTTGGCGCCAGTGGCCTTGTCCACCGTGATCGCCTCTACCGGGCAGGCGTGCTGGCACCATGCCTCGTCGCACTGCGTGCAGGTATAGGGAACCTTCTTGCCGGTGTGATGGAATTCAAACACCTTGATTCGGGACTTTGCCGTAGCGAACGTGCCGTAGTTCTCGAACGAACAGGCCATTTCGCACTGCATGCATCCTGTGCACTTGTCCGGGTTGATGTGCAACACCTTTTGCATGTGTCTCTCCTGGGGTAGTGGCGCCTATGCAACGCCGTGCCTATGAAATTAAATACATAGCGATTGTTCAACCTCGCGCATCTTTCGCACCTAGGGGTAACCCTATATTCACCAAGGGTTTCGTGAAAATTCTCAAAATGAAACAGCTTGCGCAAACCCGGAGCTTGTGCAAAATGCGCCAAGCGTGCGCTTTGCGCAGTGCAAAACATGAAATCCATTTCCAACGCCACCCCTGCAATCGATCCAGCGGCACGCCTGCGTACCATTGAATCGGCACGCCAGGTCGCCATGCATGAGCGCGCCTCCTTGCCTGCAGGCTCGATTGCACCCTGGGTTGTGCGGTCCTGGGAGCGCTGCATGCAGCAAGGCCTGCAACCCCAGCAGAACGCCGTTTTTGATCTGGTCTCACAGCCGCAGGCCCGGCGCACCCAGGATGAAAATGAGCAACTGGTGCGCGCCGCGCGGCCGATTCTGGAGAAGCTGGGCAATGCCATCGTCAATACCCGCTACTTTGCAATCCTTACCAACAGCGATGGCGTGGTGGTTGACGCCAGCGGCCCGATCGACCGTTCCGACCCGCGCGCCCACCTGCTGACCCGCATCGGCACTGATCTGTCAGAGGGCAGTGTAGGCACCACCGCCATCAGCACCGCCTTATTTGAAAAGCAGCCCGTGTGGCTGCACCGGGGCGAACACTTCTTTGCCAACACCACCATGTATAGCTGTGCCGGCGCGCCACTGTGGGGCCCCGACGGGGCCTGCGTGGGCATGCTCGACCTCACCGGTATTGATGCAATAGAGCGCCCCGAACTCAAGCACCTGGTGACCCAGACGGCCGGGAAGATCGAAAACGCGCTGCTGCGCACCCGTCCCTACCGCGTGCTGCTGCGGCTCAACTGGCCGGGCAATACCCTGGGGACGGATGCCGACGGAATCCTCTGCCTCGACGCCGATGGCTGGATCACCGGAGCCAACACGGTTGCACGGCAAATGGTGCCCCATCTGAACGCGTCCGGGCAGTCAGGGCTGCCCTGCGCCGTGCATGCCAGCGAAGTCTTTGGCGTCGCGTTTGGCATGTTGTTAGACTGCGCGTCGCGCGACGACCCGATCCTGGAAATCCCGCTGTGGACCGGGCTGGTGCTGCAGGCGCTTGTGCTGTTGCCTGGAGATGAATCCCGTCCGCTGCGCGCTGGCGCGCGTGAGCACAACCCTGCCCTGCCGCTCAAGGACATCGAGACAGCACTGATCCGCAAAGCGGTGGACCAAGCGCGCGGCAACGTCGCACAAGCCGCTTTGGCGCTGGGAATCAGCCGCGCCACGGTGTACCGCAAACTCGGCAGCAAGTCCGGCGGGCCCACTGACACGCCCTGAACCGATGCTGGATTTGTGGTTGTATTTGACCTGCCGCAAAGCCGCGCCAAGCGACTTCAATACCATGACGCAGGTCAACCTTTGAGGAGAACTTCATGAGCGGTCCGCAGGAAACCACCCACTTTGAGGCGCTCGACGCCTGCCATCAGCAGACCCTGGTGCACCTGAACAGTCTGGCCGCGCTGATCAAGCACGTCGAAGCCAGCGGGGTAGACGACCATGCGCGCCACGAAGCGGGCACGATCGAGACGTTTTTCAGCAAGACCTCGCGCAACCACCACGCCGAGGAAGAACGAAGTGTCTTTCCGCCACTGCTGGCGCAAGGCGACGCCCAGACGGTAGCCACCATACGCGGCCTGCAGCAAGACCACGGCTGGATTGAAGAAAACTGGATCGAGCTAGCCCCCCAACTGCGCGCCATGGCGCTGGGCAACACCTGGCTGGATGCGGCCGAGTTCCAGCACTACGCCGAGGTGTTTCTCGACCTGTGCCGCGAACATATCGCAGTGGAAGAGTCGCTGATCTATCCCGAATCCAAGGCCCTGTGGGCCAAGGCACTGGCAGCACGCGCCCAGCGCCTGGCCAGCGTCACACCCTGAACTCTGCCCAGCGGTCAGCGCCGTATTAGCGTGCGCTCAATGCGCTGCTTCTTCAAAGCGCGCGTCGGGCTTGACTTGGCGCAGCAGTGCCAGCATCTCGGTCTGGATGCGCTCCAGCGCCGCGGGCGTGTGCCCTTCAAAGCGCAGCACCAGCACCGGCGTGGTGTTGCTGGAGCGCAGCAGGCCAAAACCATCGGGCCAGTCCACGCGCAAGCCGTCGATGGTGTTGACCACCGCAGGGGGCGCAAATTGGGCCAGCGCCACCACCTTGGCCACCACTACTGGGGGCTCGCCTTCGGCACAGTGCACGTTCATCTCGGGCGTGGAAAAGCTCGTCGGCAGCGCGTCGAGCACGGCATTGGCGTCGGGCGATTTGCTCACGATTTCCAGCAGGCGGCAGCCCGCATAGGTGCCATCGTCAAAACCGTACCAGCGCTCCTTGAAAAAGATGTGGCCGCTCATCTCGCCACCTAGCGGCGAGTCGATCTCTTTCATCTTGGCCTTGATCAGCGAGTGCCCGGTGCGGTACATCAGCGCCTTGCCGCCTGCGGCCTCAATCGCGGGCGCCAGCCGCTGCGAGCACTTGACGTCAAACACGATGGTTCCGCCGGGCACGCGGCTGAGCACATCGCGCGCAAACAAAATCATCTGGCGGTCCGGGTAAATGGTGTTGCCCTGCTTGGTGACAATGCCCAGGCGGTCGCCATCGCCGTCAAACGCCAGGCCGAGTTCGGCGTCGCTGTTTTGCAGCGCGGCAATCAGGTCGCGCAGATTCTCGGGCTTGCTCGGGTCGGGGTGGTGGTTGGGAAAATTGCCATCGACCTCGCTGAATAGCTCCGTTACCTCACAGCCAATGGCGCGAAAGATGTCGGGTGCGGTAGCCCCGGCAATGCCGTTGCCGCAATCCACTACCACCTTGAGCGGACGCGCCAGCGCGATGCCCGAGACGATGCGTGCGCTGTAGGCACTGGTCACGTCCACCTGGCGCAGCAAGCCGCCACCCTGGAGCTTCCAGGTCTCGTTTTCCATCATGGTGCGAATCGCCTGAATATCGTCGCCGTAGATGGCGCGCCCACCCATCACCATCTTGAAGCCGTTGTAGTCCCTGGGGTTGTGGCTGCCCGTGACCTGGATACCACTGGTGCACAGCGTGGTGGCAGCAAAGTACAACATCGGCGTGGTCACACGCCCCACGTCAATCACCTCCAGCCCCACCGCGACCAGACCGCGCATCAGCGCGCTGCTGAGCATCGGCCCGCTCAGGCGGCCGTCGCGCCCCACCGCCACCGTAGTCTCGCCCTGGGCCCGCGCCAGCGTGCCAAACGCACGCCCAATGCCTTCGGCAATCTCCTCGGTCACGGTACTCGGAACGATGCCGCGAATGTCATACGCCTTGTAGATCGATGGTGTTACCTGCATAGTGATGTCCCTGCAAAAATGAAATGAATAGCGTGCCTACTTGGGTCGGCGAATGGCGTCTTCGTACAGCGCGATGTACTGCTCGGCCGCGCTCGACCAGGAGAAGTCCTGCGCCATGCCGCGCAGCATGATGCGCGCCCAAGTGGGCGCGTCACGCAGGCACGCGATGGCGCGACGCAAGGCCCCCACCAGTGCCTGCGGCTCGGCCGCATCAAACAGGAATCCGGTGGCGCTGTCCTGCGCCAGATGGTGGGGATTGGCGTCCACCACCGTGTCGGCCAACCCGCCCACGGCGCGCACCACCGGCACGGTGCCGTAACGCAGGGCGTAGAGCTGGGTCAGGCCACAGGGCTCAAAGCGCGAGGGCACCACCATGGCGTCGGCACCGGCAATTACGCGGTGGGCCAAGGCTTCGTCGTAGCCCAGGCTGACAGCAATCTGCCCCGGGTGCGCTTGCGCGGCGGCGGCAAAGGCGGCCTCCAGCGCGGCATCGCCACTGCCCTGGATTACCAACTGCGCGCCACTTGCCAGCGTGTCCTGCAGCAAGAGCGGCCACGCTGCCAGAAGCAGGTCCAGCCCCTTTTGCTGTGTCAATCGGCTGACCACCGCAAACAGCGGCGCCTTGGCGTCCACCACCAGGCCCAACTCCTTTTGCAGGGCGGCCTTGCACACTGCCTTGCCCGCGAGCGCGCCGCTGGAATAGGGGGCCGCCAGCGCGGCATCGCTGGCCGGGTTCCAGACGCCGGGGTCCACCCCGTTGAGAATGCCCGAAACGTCGGCACCGCGGGCGCGGATCACGCCGTCAAGGCCGCAGCCAAATGCCTCGGTCGCAATTTCGCGCGCGTAGCTCGGGCTCACCGTGGTTACGCGGTGCGCAAATTTAAGGCCGGCCTTCATGAAGGAAAACTGGCCGTGATACTCCAAACCGCTGGGCACCATCAGGCGCGAAGGCAAGTGCATGAGGTGAAAGTCTTCCACCGCAAACACTCCCTGGTAGGCCAGGTTGTGCACCGTAAACACCGTGGCCACCCCGGTCACTGGACGGCACGCCACGTAGGCACAGGCCATGGCGGCATGCCAGTCGTGGGTGTGCAGCACATCGGGCGTCCAGTTCGCGTCAAACTCCCCCGCAGCCAGATGGGCAGCCACCCAGCCCAACAGGGCAAAGCGCTGCACGTTGTCCGACCACTCGGTGCCATCGGCGGCCAGGTAGGGGTTGCCGTGGCGTTTGTACAGATAGGGCGCATCGACCACGTAGGCGGTCACGCCACTGCGTGCAATCGTGCCCCGGCGCAGCGTCACCTGACCGGCACCAAAAATGGCACCGATGGACCACACGCTCTCCTGCATTTCAACGCCGTGCAGGATTGCGGGCAAGCCCGGTAGCAGCAAGCGCACATCGGCGCCGGCTCGCACCAGCGCCTGCGGCAAGGCACCCAGCACATCGGCCAGGCCACCGGTCTTGACCAACGGGAAGATCTCCGCAGCTACATGCAGAACTTTCATGCAGCGACTTTCGCCAGCATCGGTGCCGTTACCAACGTGATGCCGTTGTCGCTGCGGTAAAACCGTGCTGCGTCCTGCGCCGGGTTTTCGCCAATGACCATGCCCTCGGGAATGGTGCAGCCGCTATCGACCACCACTTTGTGCAAGCGCGCACCACGCCCCACCGTCACGCGCTGCAGCAGCACCGACCAGTCCACCTGGGCATAGGAGTGCACGCGCACGTTGGAAAACAGGATTGAGCGGTTGACGTGCCCCGATATGATGCAGCCGCCTGACACCATCGACTCAATCGCTCTGCCACAGCGCTCGCCCATGTTGTGCACAAACTTGGCCGGGGGCACCTGCGACTGGTAGGTCCAGATCGGCCAGTTCTGGTCGTACAGGTTGAGTTGTGGCTGGGTGGCGGTCAGGTCGATATTGGCCTCCCAGTAGGCATCAATGGTGCCCACATCGCGCCAGTAAGGCTGCTCCTTGTTGTCGGAGACGCAACTGAGCTCAAACGGATGCGCGGCCGCATCGCCATTGCGCACCGCATTGGGAATGATGTCTTTGCCGAAGTCGTGGCTGGACAGGGGATCGGCGGCATCGCGCGCCAACTCCCGGTACAGATAGGCCGCATTGAAGATGTAAATTCCCATGCTCGCCAGCGACAGGTCCGCCCGGCCCGGCATGGCCGGTGGGTCGGCGGGCTTTTCGATGAAATCGGTAATCAGGCTGTTCTCGTCCACCGCCATCACGCCAAAGGCACTGGCCTCAGAGCGCGGCACGGCAATGCAGGCCACCGTGCACTCGCGGCCCTTGCTCACGTGGTCGGCCAGCATCACGGCGTAGTTCATCTTGTACACGTGGTCACCGGCGAGCACCAGCAGGTATTGCGGGCCGTAGCTCTCCAAAATATCGTGGTTCTGGTGCACCGCGTCGGCGGTGCCTGCGTACCAGCTTTCGTCGTCGCTGCGCTGCTGCGCGGGCAGCAGGTCGACAAACTCGTTCATCTCCGGCTTCATGAACGCCCAGCCGTGCTGCAAGTGGCGCAGCAGGCTGTGCGACTTGTACTGGGTGATGACGCCAATGCGGCGCACACCGGAGTTGAGGCAGTTGGAGAGCGCAAAGTCCACGATGCGGAACTTGCCGCCAAACAGTACGGCGGGTTTGGCGCGCCGGTCGGTCAGGTTCATCAGGCGGCTGCCGCGCCCCCCGGCCAGCACCAAGGCAATGGTTCGTTTTGGGAACTCAAGGCTTTGTGCAATATCCTGCGGGTTCATGGTGTATCCTTTTCCGTAATTTCCCTGAGCACACACCGCGATCTTAATGTTTGTGGCGCTGCCTTCCGGGAAAGTCGCCCATTTGCTATTCGCAGCGAGAATT
>CAIPBW010000364.1 GCA_903863395.1 uncultured beta proteobacterium | reverse complement strand
GGCTTCGCGCGCAATTTCGCGGATTCCCAGGCTGGTAAAACTGCGTCCTTCGCCCATTAACGCCAACGCCGCTTGCAGCAGGCTGCTGCGCGTGAGGTCCTTGCGTTCTGTGCGTGTGAGCGTGTCCTTTTCCTTGCGGCGAACGGCAGTAACAGGATCGGACATGGAATCGCTTTGAAGGTTTTTGTGTACGGATGTAGTGTAACCAGCGTCGGCCGCCAGTGCGTCTGTTCTGCAGTACTTCGATTAGAGCCCTGTCACTAGATTGACTTCGCCATATTGCGCCGGAGTGTACAACTGTACACAATACAGAAGTCCTTACCGATGGAGCTTTTTGATGACCGATTCTTACCTTGGCTTTGCCAACTCGTCCCTGGGCTCGCGCATCGTCTCGGCGCTGGGCTTGCCGCAACCCATGACTTTGGAGCGCTACAGGGCGGACCAGCCGGTGGTCAGGGGCAGCGTGCTGTTGGGTGGGGCAGGCTCGCCTCAGTTGCTGCATGCACTGGCCGCCTGCTTCAAATCCATGGCTTCACAGACGGTGGCGCATCGGAGTTTGCCGCAGTGGACCCAGATTGCAAACGAGGCCGGCCTGATGTCCGGGCGCTGGGGTGTAGAGGACCAGCCGGGTCAGAAAGTAAAGGCACTGGTGTTTGATGCCACCGGCATGCAGTCCAGCGAAGAAGCCGATGCGCTGTACCACTTCTTCCACGAAACGGCGCGCTCGGTATTGCCCTGCGGCCGGGTGGTCGTACTGGGCCGCCCACCCGAGGCGTGCACTGCACCGCGCCAGGCCACGATCCAGCGCGCTCTGGAAGGCTTGACCCGCGCCTTGGCCAAGGAACTCAAACGCGCGATCACGGTGCAACTGGTGTATGTGACCGAGGGCGCAGAAGACCAATTGGAAAGTACGCTGCGCTTCTTGCTGTCACCGCGCTGCGCCTATGTCTCGGCGCAGGTGGTGCGCATTGGTGTGCCATCCATCCCACTCCAGCCCGCGCTGGATTGGGCCAAGCCGCTTTCGGGCCAGAAGATTCTGGTCACGGGTGCGTCGCGCGGAATTGGTTCGGCCATCGCCGAAGTGATGGCGCGCGACGGCGCACAGGTGATTTGCCTCGATGTTCCGCAGGCGCAAGCCGCTCTGGACGAGATTGCGGCGCGGCTTGGGGCCAAGGCGCTGGCGCTGGATATTGGCTCGGCCGAAGCGCCGCAAGCGCTGGTGCAGGCCGCACTTGCCGATGGCGGCTGGGACGTGGTGGTGCACAACGCTGGTATCACCCGCGACAAGACCATTGCCAACATGAAGCCGCACCTCTGGCAGGCGGTGGTCAACGTCAACCTCTCGACCCAGGAGCGCATCAATGACGCGCTGGTGACCTCGGGCGCACTCAAAGCCGGTGGCCGCATCGTTTGCGTGTCGTCGATTTCAGGCATTGCCGGGAATCTGGGGCAAACCAATTACGCACTGTCCAAGGCCGGCGTCATCGGCATGGTACAGAGCATGGCCCCGCACCTGGCCCGCAAGGGGATCACCATCAACGCGGTGGCCCCGGGCTTTATCGAAACACAAATGACCGCCGCTATCCCGTTTGCCATTCGCGAAGCGGGCCGACGCATGAATTCGATGGGCCAGGGCGGCGAGCCGGTGGATGTTGCCGAAGCGATTGCCTGGTTTGCCTGCCCCGCATCGGGCGGTTTGACCGGCAATGTGGTGCGCGTATGCGGCCAAAGCCTGATTGGAGCCTGAGCATGAAGACCCGGGAAATCACCCAAACGCCCAGCCTTGCGGCCAGCTTTTTTCGCGCACTGGGCACCGGCGCCAAGCGACCGGGACGCATCACGACCTTACCCCAGGTTGCACTGGTGCGGCCCCAGGTCAAGCTCGATGCCGGGCACGTTGCCCAGTACGCAGCCCTGTGCGGCTTCAAGGACGCGGACGGCGTTCCACTCATCTATCCGCAATTGCTGACCTTTCCCCTGGTGACGGCGTACGTGAGTTCGCCCGAGTGTCCGTGGCCAGCGATGGGAACCGTGCACCTGGCCAACGCCATCACCCAGCACCAGCCTTTGCGCGCAGGTGATGTGCTGCGGGTGGAACTGCAAACCGGCGAATTGTTGGTGCACGACAAGGGGCAGGTCTACACCTTGCACTTGCGCATACTGCGTGATGACACATTGGTCTGGAGCGCCACACAGAGTTTGCTGCGCGTGGGCGTGCAAGACACGTCGGGCGCGCCCTTTGCCAGCCAGATTGCCATCGATGTGCCTCTGTCATGCCAGGCCGAATTCAAGGCCGGTGCAGACCTGGGTCGGCGCTACGGCAGCGTCTCGGGCGACCGCAACCCCATTCACATGAGTGCACTCACGGCCAGGCTGTTCGGGTTCCAGCGCGCCATCGCCCACGGAATGTGGACCAACGCGCGCGCCCTGTCGTGCCTGCTGCCCGCGCATCCTCTGGAGCAGGCGTCGCTGAACGTCGAGTTCAAGACCCCCCTCTTCCTACCCGGCCGCGCCACGCTGTGGAGCGCGCGCAGCCCCAACGGCGCGCTGTTTGAAGTGCGCGATGCCAAGGGTGAGCGCCCCCATGTGCGCGGGCAACTCCAGTACTGATCATCAACACCATTCCAATCTTTGCAGGTACACACCATGACCACCATTCGTCGCGTCGCCATTCTGGGCGGCAACCGCATCCCCTTCGCCCGCTCCAACACGGTGTACTCGCACGCCACCAACCAGGAGATGCTGACCGCCACGCTGCAAGGCCTGGTGGACCGGTTCAACCTGCACGGCGAGCGCATGGGCGACGTGGTTGGGGGCGCGGTCATGAAGCACTCGCGCGATTTCAACCTGGTGCGCGAATCGGTGCTGTCAACCACGCTGTCGCGTGAAACCCCGGCGTTCGACTTGCAGCAGGCGTGCGGCACCGGCCTGGAGGCCGCCATGGTGGTGGCCAACAAGATCGCCCTGGGCCACATTGAATGCGGCATTGCCGGTGGCGTGGACACCACCTCGGACGCGCCGATTGCGCTCAACGAGAAAATGCGCAAGATTCTGCTGGACCTGTCGCGCGCCAAGACCGCTGCGCAGCGTTTGGCGATTGCAACGCGTTTTCGCCCCACCATGCTGGTGAGCCCCTCGCTGCCCCGCAACGGTGAGCCCCGCACCGGCTTGTCCATGGGCGAGCACGCCGAGCAGATGGCGCGTACCTGGGGCATCACGCGCGAAGCTCAGGACGAACTTGCCTTGCTGAGCCACCGCAATCTTGCCAAGGCGTATGCCGACGGCTTCTTCACCGATTTGATGACCACGTTCAAGGGCGTGACGCAAGACAACAATTTGCGCGCCGACTTGACGATCGAGAAGTTGCGCGCTCTCAAGCCCGCGTTCGACAAGAAGGTGGCACCCGGGCAAGGCACGCTGACGGCGGGCAACTCCACACCCCTGACCGATGGTGCGTCTGCGGTGTTGCTGGCCAGCGAGGAATGGGCTGCTGCGCGCAAGCTGCCGGTGCTGGCCTACCTCAGCTTCAGTGAAGTTGCAGCGGTGGACTTCTTCGACAAAAAGGAAGGCCTGCTGATGGCCCCGGCTTATGCCGTGCCACGCATGCTCGCGCGTGCCGGTCTGAGTTTGCAGGACTTTGACTTCTACGAAATCCACGAGGCGTTTGCCGCGCAAGTGCTGTGCACGCTCAATGCGTGGCAGGACAATACGTTTTGCAAGGAGCAGTTGGGCTTGTCCAAGCCGCTTGGAAAGATTGACATGAAAAAACTCAACGTCCATGGCAGTTCGCTGGCGGCGGGGCACCCCTTTGCTGCGACGGGCGGACGCATCGTGGCCACACTGGCCAAGCTGTTGGCACAAAAGGGTTCGGGTCGCGGCCTGATATCCATTTGCGCCGCAGGTGGCCAGGGCGTGGTTGCCATCATCGAACGGTAAACACCATGCACGCCTACAAAGCCCCCTTGCGCGACATGCGCTTTCTGATCAACGAGGTGTTGGACTACCCTGCGCACTACGCGACGCTGTCCAACGGTGCCGAGGCTACGCCCGAGATGGTTGACGCCATTTTGGAAGGGGTGGCCGTACTTTGCGAAGAGGTGCTGGCACCGCTCAATGCTTCGGGCGACAAGGAAGGCTGCCACTTGAAGGACGGGGTAGTGACCACACCAGCCGGGTTCAAGGAGGCGTATGCCCAGTTTGTGGCGGGCGGCTGGCAGGGCTTGTCGTTCCCGGTGGAGTTTGGCGGGCAGGGCTTGCCGATGTCGCTGAACCTGTTCAAGTCCGAAATGATGGGGGCAGCAAACTGGTCATTCAACATGTATCCGGGCTTGAGCATCGGCTGCATCAACACCATCTTGCAATACGGCAGCACTGCGCTCAAGGCGCTCTACCTTCCCAAGCTGGTTTCTGGTGAGTGGTCGGGCACGATGTGCCTGACCGAGCCCCAGTGCGGTACCGATCTGGCGCAGGTGAAGACCCGTGCCGAACCGCTGCCCGACGGCGGCTACGCCATTACCGGCACCAAGATATTTATCTCATCTGGCGACCACGACCTGGCTGCCAACATCATCCACATCGTTCTGGCCCGCCTGCCGGGCGCACCAGCCGGTACCCGCGGGATCTCGCTGTTTCTGGTGCCCAAGTTCGCTTCCAACGCGCAGGGCGTGGTGGGGGCGCGCAACGCCGTAGGCTGCGGCTCGCTGGAACACAAGATGGGCATCTGCGCCAACGCCACGGCGGTGCTGAACTTTGATGGGGCCGTGGGGCACATGATTTCCGAGCCCCACAAGGGTCTGGAAGCGATGTTCACCTTCATGAACACGGCACGCATCGGGACGGCGATCCAGGGCGTGGCCCATGCGGAGCTGTCATTCCAAGGAGCCCTGCCCTATGCCAAGGAGCGCCGTTCCATGCGCTCGCTCTCGGGCAAGAAAGATGTCGACCAGGTGGCCGATGCCTTGATCTGGCACCCGGATGTGCGGCGCATGCTGCTCACGCAAAAAGCCATCGCCGAGGGGGGCCGCGCCATGGTCTATCAAGCAGCACAGTTGGCCGACAAGATGTTCAATGCGGTGCTGGAGAACGATAGCGAGGCACACGACCGCTATGACAACGCGTTGGGCTTCTACACCCCCATCCTCAAGGGCTTTCTGACCGAAATGGGACTGGAGGCGGCCAATCTCGGCATGCAGGTTTTTGGCGGGCACGGCTATATCGGCGAACACGGCATGGAGCAGATTGCCCGCGACGCGCGCATTTCCACGCTGTATGAGGGCACAACCGGCATACAGGCGCTGGACCTGCTCGGGCGCAAGGTGCTGTTGAGCACCAAGGGCAAGTGCGTGCGGGATTTCACTGGCACCATGCTCGGCTTGGCCAGGAAACACGTGTTTGCCCGTGGCCCCATGGGAACCATGGCGCGCAGCCTGGTGCGCCGCAGTCTGCAATGGAACATGCTCACGCTGCGCATCATGTTGCGCGCAGCCAGTGACCGCGAGCAGGTGGGCGCCGCCAGCGTGGACTTCCTGATGTACTCGGGCTACGTGATGATGGCCTACTTCTGGGCCCTGCAGGCCGAAAAGGCAACCGAGCTGCTCGCCAGCGGCAAGGGAGCGGAATCCGCAGCGTTCTACACCGCCAAGATTCAGACCGCCGAGTTTTACTTTGCGCGCATGCTGCCTCGGGCCGATGCCCACTACAAGGCCGCCTTGGCATCTACCCGTTCGGTGATGCAGATGAACTCCGAGAGTTTCCAGATCGCGTAATAGCCGAGCGTTTATTTTCCAAACAACCTGGCAACGTGCTGCCAAGCGCGCAGCAGCAAGCCCGCGCGTTCCACTTCGGCCTGCGCGACGAGCGGGGCTTGGCCCACGGGCTTGCCGTTTGAGGTTGCGACCACCTTGCCGATCACAGCGCCCTTGGCGACTGGCGCTTCCAGGCCCGGTGTGAGTTCGACCGAGGTCTGCACTTGCTGGCCGCGCGGCACGGTCAGCATCCACGGTGCTCCCAGACCCGCT
>CAIPBW010000363.1 GCA_903863395.1 uncultured beta proteobacterium | reverse complement strand
GCACCTGCTCCACCAGGCCGGCAAGCTTGGTGGTCTTTTGCAGCAAATCGGCTACGCCTGCCTTGCGTGCCACCAGCTTGACGCCCGCGCCCACGATGATAAGTTCGCCCACCAGGTTGATGAGCTGGTCGAGCTTGTCGGCGTCCACGCGGATCGAGCGGCTCTCCTGCGCCTGGATTTCCTTGACCTGCTTCTGCTTTTGCAGCGCGGCGTCCACCACCTCCACCGGCACGGCCTGTTGCTCCAGCAGGATGGCACCAATCTGGCGTTGCGGCACGCTGTCGGCCTGGGTGCTTAAGGCAGTGTCGAGCTCCTGGCGTGTAAGCGCGCCGCAGCGCACCATCAGCTCGCCCACGCGCTCCGAGATCTCGGGCGACTCCTGGATCAGGCGGATGTATTCCTCCATCCGGCTATTGGGTGCGACGATGCGCAGACGGCACTCGCCTTGCACAAACTCAAAGGCGCGTTCAATCGCCGCCTTGTCGGCTGCGGTGTCGAGGTGGATCTCATAGGCCAGGTAGCAGACCTCGGGGTCCATCTCGGCGGCCAGTGGCAGGCGGTCGGGCACGGTCAGGATGTCCACAATGCGCCCGAGTGTGGTGAGGTAGCGGATGAAGGACAGCGGATCGAGCCCGTTGCGCAGCACCTCAGGCCCAAACTGCAGCGAGATATGCCAGTAGTCCGAACCCGTGCCCTTGCCCTTGGCCTGGATGCGCTGGGTTGCGTCCCGATCGGCACCGGCCACCAGCGCGGCGCTGGCACCCACGGGGGTGCCGAGTACGGCGTGGAGTTGCGCCAGCAGCGGCTCACCGGCGTCATTGCTTTGTTCGTTGGCCTCGGTCTGGCCGGCCTGCACGCCGTCGATCAGCGAGCTGATGTGGTCGCAGCACAGCAGCAGCGTGGCCACCAGTTCGTCGCCAATGGGCAGGGTGCCTGCGCGCACTTTGTCGAGTACGTTCTCCACCACATGGGTGAAGGCCACCACGTGGTCCAGGCTGAACAGCCCGGATGAGCCCTTGATGGTGTGGGCAGCGCGGAAGATGGAGTTGATGAGCTCGGTTTTGTCTTCGGTTTGCTCCAGCGCCAACAGGGAGCTTTCCATGTCTTCGAGCAGTTCACGGCTCTCGGCAATGAAGATCAGCAGGGCTTGGTCGAGGTTCATGACGGACTTCTTGAAATGGTTGGATGGGGCAGGGCGATCAACCCTTGCTGGCAGGGCTGGGGGCGATTACCAGGTGGTCGCCAAAGAACGCTGCCACGTTGAGCAGCTCAAAGACTTCGAGCACCGCCGGGCTGTGGGCGACGAGTTGCAGTTCGGCCTGCACCGCACTGGCGGTGCGCTTGGCCAACATCAGCAACTGCAGTCCGCAGGTGTCAAGCTCGGTAACGGCGGCCAGATCGACCACCAGGCGGATGCCCACGCTCAAGGGTTCGATCAGGGCGCGCTTGAGTTCGTCGGCGCGGTAAATGGTGAGTTCACCTTCGATGCGCAGATCGACTTGGGAAAAGGAGGCTTCGGTAGACATGCTGAGGTTCCGCTTGATGTTCAGGGCAGGCACAGGCGCTGCACGGCGCCGAGCATCTGCTCGGGCTTGAAGGGTTTGACCACCCAGGCCTTGGCACCGGCCGCCTGGCCTTCGCGCTTTTTGGATTCATCCGACTCGGTGGTGAGCATGATGATTGGCGTGAAGCGGTAGGCCGGCATGGTCTTGACGTTCTTGACGAACGTGATGCCGTCCATGATGGGCATGTTGACGTCGCTGATGATCAGGTTGACCTTTTGCCCGGTGAGCTTGTTGATCGCGTCCTGGCCGTGGATCGCCTCGATCACGGTGTAACCCTCGCCACGCAGGGCAATGCCCACCACCGTGCGGATGGAGGCAGAGTCGTCAACAATCATGATGGTTTTTGCCATGGTGTTTCTCGCATCAATCAGGGAATCTGGTGGTTCTTGAGGTGGCGGGCGACCTCGACGTCGTCCTTGGGAATATGCTTGAGCGCCCAGTCCATGAGGAAGGTGGCAACCACCTCGGTATCGATGTCGTTCTTGCCGATGCCGTGGCTGATCGCGCTCAAGCCCTGGAGCATGGCGTTGTGCGACTCCACGTGGGCGCGGTAGCCCGGAAAACCGAGTCGGCGCATCAGTTTTTCTTCGTCCGAAAAGTGCTCGCGCACGTGCTTGTAGAGCTTGATGGCGCACAGCCTCAGGTCGGCCTGGTTGCGCGCATCGAACATGGTGTTGGCCAGGGCAAAGAGTTCCTGGTGCTGCAAGTCGGTGAGCGGGTCACCGATGCAGTAGCTATCTTTCCATTCGATGGTCATTGGGAAGGCCCCTGGTTGTGTGGTGGCTCAAAAAAAGGTGATTTCATCGTCGGCCTGCTGTTCCACTTTTCCACCCTCGTGGATGACGTGCTGGTCTTTCATGACGTAGGTCTTCTTCAACTCGTCGAGCAGCAGTTGCGCTTGGAGCGGTGCCATCTGGCCGGACTGCGCATAGGCGTCGGCGTGGTCTTGCAGCACGCGCGGCCAGTGCTCAATGTTGTTCTTGACGTGGTTGAGGATCTGGCCCACCCGGTCCTGAAACTGCAGTTGCACCAGCGCTTGCCCGATTTCGGACTGGATCGCCTTGCTCTCGTCCCTGAGCGTTTCGCTGGAATGCTCGAGCGCGCCGGTGACTTCCTTGAAGTCGTCGAGCACGCCGTGAATCGTGGCCTCGGTGGCCTTGACGCGCTCATCGCGTTGCTTGACCGATGCGCGCACCACTGCGCTGGACTCGGCAATGGCGGCGCTGATGACGCCCACTTTTTCGGTAATGCGCCGCCCGGTGTCGCCCGACTGGTTGGAGAGCATGCGGAACTCTTTGGCGACCACGGCAAAGCCCTTGCCCAGTTCGCCCGCGCGTGCCGCTTCAATGGCGGCGTTGAGCGAGAGCAACGTGGACTGCTGTGCGATCTTGGCCACATCGTGGGCCATGTCCTGCAGTTCGGCGGTAAAGCGGTCCAAGCCCTCGACCTTCTCCAGCATGCCCAGCATGCTGCTCATGGCCGACTGCTGCGCCTGCAAAATGCCGCCGAGCTCCTGCTCGGCGCGACCGAGCACCGCCATCAGGCTCTTGTCGCTTCCAGCCAGGGTGTCGGTCTCCAGGCTGGCGGTTTGCACGGCTTCGCCGAGTTTGTCCACAATGCCGGAGAAGCGCAGCGAGATCGAGGCAATGGCCTCTTCCATCTGTTCCAGCGACGAGTCGATGTGGCGGCCCCATACGGGGGCTACTTCATTGCCAAAGTTCTGCTGCTCAGCGATCAGGCCTTCGATGGTGTGCAGCAAGGCGGAATCCCGGGCCTGCAGCGCCATGCCTGCAGCGCCGCCGCCTGCAAGCACGAGGGCAGCGCCGAGTAGCGCCGGCCATGCCAGATCGCCCACCAGCAACAACGCACAGGCACCCATCAGCCCCAGGCCGAGTGGGTAGGCCAGGGCTTGCCTGGAGAATTTTTGTGGCGTCATGGCCGTGACTCCTCGGTGCAAACGGACGCAGGCATATGCCCTTGCAATTCACGCGCAATCTGCTGGATCAGTGGCACCAGATCGACCACAAAGTCGCCCTTGCCCACGTAGCCACGGGCACCGAGCTCGCGTGCTGCGGTGCGGTAGGCTTGGCTGTCGTGCATCGACAAAAACACGATGCGCGGTGGCACGCTCAGGGTTTGCAGCGCAGCGGCCACTTCCAGGCCACCCATCTCGGGCATGACGATGTCGAGCAACACCAAGTCGGGCTCAAGCCGTTTTGCCAAGGCCAGAGCGGTGGCGCCGTCGTGGGCATGTGCCACGACTTCGACATCAATCAGGGTGCGCAGAAAATTGCGCACCGCCGACAGAAAAGTCCGGTTGTCGTCTACCAGCAAGGTACGGATCGTCACGCCACGCCTCCACTCACAACAGAGTGGGGCGATGACGTTTCCCCTGGGTGCGCACTGGGCGCAATGCTTGTGTGACAGAACATGACCTGAACTGTAGGTTCGGGCCTGCAAATTGAAAATCAGGCTGATACCCTAGTCCAGCCAGGAAAACACCTGAGAACGGTAGCGGCAGTGGCGCGGTTGACCTGACCCCGGCAGGGTGTGCATGGATTGCCGCGTCGCTGTGCGGGGTGTTAGAGGTCGGGGGCGGGCGCAACGGCGAAGGTGATGGAG
>CAIPBW010000362.1 GCA_903863395.1 uncultured beta proteobacterium | reverse complement strand
TGAACGCAAACTCCTGCGTCGCCAGCACCTCGCCCGGCCCCGACTGGCACTTGTACTGCAACATTGCCGCACGTACCGCTGCGTGAAAGACACGCGGGCCGGAGAGGATGGTGACTTCGTGCACCACGCCGTCCTTGATCAGCACCTGGGCCTTGACCACGCCTTCGGTGCCATCCTGCAACGCCTTGCGTGGCATCTCCGGGGGCACCTGGGTTGGGCAGGCCACGCGAATATCGGAGCGCGACGGGCCGGTATGCACTGGTGCCGGAGGCGGTGGGGGCGCGATTACCGCCGGTGTCGGCGGCGGTGTGGCTACCGAAGCGATGGTGTGGGTCGAGGTGGTTTGCGGCGCTACATCCGGCGGGGGAATATAGGGCGGTGGTGGCGCCTCCAACTTGGGCGTCTCCACCGGCTTGATCTCTTTGGGCGGCGGCGGTGGGGGTGGCGGGGGAATGATGACTTCCTGAATCACCACCGCTTCGAGCGACTTCTTGGTCATCAGCAGCGCGTTCCTGGCCGTGCCCGAGACAATGCCCCAGCCGATCAGGATGTGCAGGGCAATCACGATGGCGATTCCCTTGTAACGGCGCGACGGGTCGCGCGGCTTGTAAACCGGGTGCAGGCCGAGCGTATTCATTGGACGAACTGCTCGCTGCCGATCACCGCCATCTTGGTCAGGCCCTTGCGCTTGGAGGTGGAGAGCACATTGGCAAAGACCTTGTATTGCGATGCCTTGTTGGGGCGGATGTGGACTTCGGGCTGAAACGGCATTTGCGCCAGCACCGTCATCTTTTCTTCAAGTTCCTGTGCCGACACCGGCAGGCCCTGCCAATAGACCACGCTCGCCTCGTCGATGTCGATCTGCACCTTCTCGGGCTTGATGTTGTTGGCCGGGGGCGCGCCCACCGGCATGTCCAGGTTCACAGCGTGAAGTTGGATAGGAATGGTGATGATGAGCATCACCAGCAGCACCAGCATCACGTCGATCAGCGGCGTGGTGTTGATGTCCATGAGCACTTCGGGGTCGCCCGAGCCGCTACCAGAGCCTACGTTCATTGACATGATTAGCCGCCCAGGGGTGGAGGTTCGGTGATGAAGGCCACCTTGACAATGCCTGCCCGCTGGCAGGCATAAAGAATCTTGCCCACGCCTTCGTACTTGGAGGTCATGTCGCCCCGGATCTGCACCTCAGGCTGGGGCTTGGCGGTGGAGACCTTCTTGAGCTTGGTGACCAGTTCTTCAACGTTGCTGATTTTCTTGTCGTACCAGTAGACGTTGTTGGCCGTGTCCACCGAGATGATCACATTCTCGGGCTTGGTTTCACGGATTTCGACCCGCTCCTTGGGCAGGCTGACGGGAATCGAGGTGGTGACCACCGGAATGGTGATCAGGAAGATGATCAGCATCACCAGCATCACGTCCACCAGGGGCGTGGTGTTGATGGCTGCGATGACGGCGTCTTCTTCGCCGTCTGAACTACCTACGTTCATGGACATGAGCTGTTCCTTCTGCGCAAGCTGCGCAATGCGTTTAGCTCTTGGCCACGGTTCCCAGCAGTACGGCGTGCAAGTCGCTGCCAAAGCCGCGGATGTCGTCCATTACGCCTTTGTTGCGACTCACCAGATAGTTGTAGGCCAGCACGGCGGGTACCGCCACGGCCAGACCGATGGCGGTCATGATCAGCGCCTCGCCCACGGGGCCGGCCACTTTGTCAATGGAGGCCTGGCCCGAAATGCCGATGGCGGTAAGGGCGTGGTAGATGCCCCAGACGGTGCCAAACAGGCCGACGAAGGGGGAGATCGAGCCCACGGTGGCCAGGAACGACAGGCCACCTTGCATTTCGCGGTTGACGCGGTCGACCGAGCGCTGGATGCTCATGGCGATCCAGTCGTTCAGGGGAATGTGGCCCATCAGGCCGCTGTGTTTTTTGGTGGCTTCCAGGCCCGAGGCGGCAATGAAC
>CAIPBW010000361.1 GCA_903863395.1 uncultured beta proteobacterium | reverse complement strand
TTGGACACCGTGCCCGAGCCAATGACCGCACCGGCACCCAGCTCGCGCGTCTTGGCGGCGTGGGCAATCAGTTGGGCAAAGTTGAACACCATGTCGGTGCCCGCATCGGGCTGGCCGAACAAGGTGCCGTTGAGGTGCACGCTGAGTGGCCGCTGCACGCGGCTGTCGTGCCAGTCGGCACCCAACTCGTCGGGCGTGACCGCCACCGGGCTGAACGCCGACGCGGGCTTGGACTGGTAGAAGCCAAAGCCCTTGGCCAATTCGGCCGGAATCAGGTTGCGCAGCGACACGTCGTTGACCAGCATCACCAGGCGCACCGACTTGGCAGCCTGCTCCAGGCTGGCGCCCATGGGCACGTCGCCGGTGACCACGGCCACCTCGGCTTCGAGGTCGATGCCCCAGTCCTGCGACAGCGCCCAGATCGGGTCGCGCGGGCCGACAAAGGCGTCCGAGCCGCCCTGGTACATGAGCGGGTCGGTCCAGAACTCGGCGGGCAGTTCGGCACCGCGCGCACGCCGCACCAGCTCGACGTGGTTGACGTAGGCCGAGCCATCGGCCCACTGGTAGGCGCGTGGCAGGGGCGAGTGGCAGGCGGCGGGGTCAAACGGCTCGGAATCGGTGAACGCGCCGCTGTTCAAGGCGTCAAACACCTGGCGCAGTTGCGGCTCGCACGCCTGCCAGTCGTCCAGCGCCTGCTGCAGGGTGCGCGCAATCGCAGGGACGGCGCGGCAGTGCGTGAGCGCACGGTTGACCACGACCAGCGTGCCGTCACGCCCGCCGCGTTTCTGAGTGGCAAGTTTCATGCGGGCCGGTCCTTATGCGTTGGCGTAGCTGCCGTCGTGCATCCAGCGCGCGTGCTGCGGTGCCTTCTTGGTCTTGTCCCACTCGTTGAGCATCTCCCACTTGACCTCGTCGAGCATCCTGGCCATCTTGGGCGTGCCGGTGTTGGCGGCCAGCTCAAGCCGGTGGCCGCTGGGGTCGAAGAAGTAGATCGACTTGAAGATGGCGTGGTCGGTCGGGCCCACCACCTCGATGCCGTCGGCTTCGAGCCGCGCCTTGGTCTGCAGCAGATCGTCCACCGAACCCACTTGCAGCGCCAGGTGTTGCGTCCAGGCCGGGGTGTTGGGGTCGCGCCCCATTTCGGGCTTGGTGGGCAGCTCGAAGAAAGCCAGGATGTTGCCGTCGCCTGCGTCGAGGAAGATGTGCATGTAGGGATCGGGCTCTTTGGTGGAAGGCACCTGGTTTTCGGCAATCGCCAGGATGAAGCCCATGTTGAGGTACTTCTGGTACCACTCCACGGTTTGCTTGGCGTCCTTGCAGCGGTAGGCGACGTGGTGAATCTTTTCGATCTTCATGGGTAGCTCCTTAAAAGTGAAAACTCAGCGGTCAACAAGATTAAACGTCCTGGCGGGCGATCTGCAAGGCCTGGCGCAGGACACCAATGTCGCCAACGTGATTGGCCAGCAGCAGAACCAGTTTGGCATTGACCATGGCGCTTTGGTCGTCGCTCAGGTCACGGTGGGTTTCGATCAGCGCTTCGTAGAAGTCGTCGCCAGGGGTGAAGGCATGAAAGTAGCGCTTGCCCGCTTCGCTGAAATTGGGTTGGAGGTTGAGTGGCATGGTCGGTTCCTTAAATCAAATTGCAGGTGGCACGGGCCACGGCGCTTTGCAGCTTGGCGGCGTCGAAAGCGCGCCAACGCGCGGCCACGTGCTGGTCGGGGCGGATCAGGTAAGTGGTGCCTGCGCGCGCATCAAAGCGCTCGGCAAAGCGCCCCACACGGTCGTGCAGCACGCGCACGCCGGGCACGGCGGCCTGGGCACGCGCAGCCACCAGCACCACATCGACCGCAATGCTCTGTGCGGCCAGCGCCTTGAAGGCATCGAGTTGGGTGATGTCCACCTTGGCCGTGTCTTCCACGTAGACCAGCGCAATGAAGCGGTTGCCCACGCTGTCGAGGAGCCAGACGTTTTTGCCTTCGCTGTGCATCGGCGCGTCGTCCATCGGTGCGCCCGGAACCATGTCGCCGACAAAGGCGTCGCCATCGGGCGTGTTCAGGCGCGACTCGGTAAGGTTGGCTGGCACCGACAGGCGCCCCGAGTTGACCAGCGCACGCGCAAACGCGTGCTCGCGCGCCAGACTCAGCACGGCGTTGCGAAAGGTCAGCGAGGTTTTGCTCTTGGGCGTGATGAAGTCGGTGGAGCGGGTGGAGTTCATCAGGTTCTCGTCGGCCGCAAACACGCGCTCTTCGGAGTAGGTGTCAAGCAGGCTTGCCGGGGCCTTGCCCTCGATCACCAGCTTGAGCTTCCAGCACAGGTTGTCGGTGTCTTGCAGGCCGGAGTTGGCACCGCGCGCGCCAAAGGGCGAGACCTGGTGCGCCACGTCGCCCACAAACAGCACGTGGCCGTGGGTGAATTCGTTCATGCGGCGGCACTGGAAGGTATAAACGCTGACCCACTCGAGCTCGAACTCGCGCTCGTCACCGAGCATGGCCTTGATGCGGGGGATGACGTTCTCGGGCTTCTTCTCTTCTTCCGGGTCGGCCTGCCAGCCCAACTGGAAGTCGATGCGAAACACGTTGTCGGCCTGGCGGTGCAGCAGCACCGACTGACCCGGGTGAAAAGGCGGGTCAAACCAGAACCAGCGCTCGTGCGGAAAGTCGGCCTTCATCACCACATCGGCAATCAGGAAGCGGTCCATGAAAATCTTGCCGTCGATTTCCAGGTTCATGAGGCGGCGCACGGTGGAGCGCGCACCGTCGGCCACGATCAGCCAGTCGGCGTCGAGCGCGTAAATGCCATCGGGCGTTTCCACCTGCAGGCTGGCACCATCGCCGTGGGGGGTGACCGAGACCACCTTGTTCTTGAAGCGCAGGTCGAGGTTGGGCAGTTGCAGGGCGCGCGCGATTTCGTACTCTTCCAGGTAGTACTGCTGCAGGTTGATCATGCCCGGGCGTTTGTGGTCGGGTTGGGGCAAGAGGTTGAAGTTGTAGACCTCCTGCTCGCGGAAAAAGGTGCGGCCCACGTTCCAGCTCACGCCCTTGTCCACGCACGCGTCGCCCACGCCAATGCGGTCGAGCACCTCGAGCGCGCGCTTGGCGTAGCACACGCCACGCGAGCCCACCGATACGGTGTCGTCATCGTCAAGCACCACCACCGGCACGCCCGACTGGGCCAGCTCAATGGCGGCAGCCAGCCCCACCGGGCCGGCACCTACCACCACCACGGGATAGCGTTTTTTGGGCGCGCCACTTTGCTCGGGCGGGCGGACGTATTCGTATTTCGGGTACTTGTAGGTACTTAGCATCGTGTCTCCTTGTTGGCTATTTATTTTGGTTGCTCGGGGAAATCAATCGGCGGCTTGTAGGCCGTGCCACATTTCCTTGTCGCGCTCGGCGGTCCAGATGCGCGGGTGCTTGATGCCGCTGGCTTCGTCCACGGCGCGCGTCACGTCAAAGGGCAGGCAGTGTTCGTAAATGAACACCTGGCCAAACTTGGGGTCCATGGCCTTGCGGGTGTGCGCCATGGCCTGCTTGAGGTTCATGCCCTGGGCCACGGCTTCGCGCGCGCTGGCGAGCAAGGTGGTGACAAAGTCGCGCGTATAGGCCAGTCCGCTGGCAACGCGCTCGGGCGTATCGAGCGCCGGGCCGCGCCCGGGAACAATCTTGGCGGGCTGCAGCGCGGCCAGCGCATCGAGCGTGGCGGGCCACTCTTCAAGCTGGGCGTCGCCGGTGTAGCAGGCGGCGTCGGCCTCGATCAGGTCGCCCGAGAACAGCACCCGCTCGGACGGAACCCAGACGATGGTGTCGCCCTTGGTGTGGCCAGGGCCTACGTGCATGATCTGGACTTCGAGCTTGCCCATCCACAGCGTCATGGAGTCCTGGAACACCAGCGTCGGCCAAGTCAGGCCGGGCACCGATTCAAACGCGTTGAACAGGCGCGGAAAGCGCTCGTACTCGGACTGCATGTCTTGCGCGCCGCGCTCGACGATCATCTCGTAGGTGCCCTGGCTGGCGATGATTTCCTGCATGCCCGCTTCCTTGTAGCCCGAAGCGCCCAGCACCCGCACGGCGTGGTAGTGCGACAGCACCACGTACTTGATGGGCTTGTCGGACACCTTGCGGATCTCGGCAATCAGGCTTTGCGCCATCACCGGCGTGGCCAGGGCGTCGCAGATCAGCACCGCGTCGTCGCCAATGATGACGCCGGTGTTGGGGTCGCCCTCGGCGGTGTAGGCCCAGCAGTGTTCGGACAACTGGGCAAAGGTGGTCTTCTTGACCTCGAGGTCGGCTTGCGATGCGAATTTCTTGCTCATGGTGTTCCTTGGATAGGGTTTTGCATACCGAGGTACGCGGCGCGCACCTGTGTTCCAGCGCTTTTTTACAGGCGATTGGAACCTTTTAAGGGCTGAATTCTGAAATACGGAATCGATTCTGTCAATCGGTATTTGCAGACGAATTCCCACCCATGGGCTAGCAAATTGCATTCTGGGAGCTCGCCTGCAAGTGCTCGGCTGCAGGCTTTGGGGGACCTCAGGCCGCGCTGGCAGTGGAGCCCAGGCGCTGCGACAGGTTGTGCGCCGAGCGTTTGAGCGCGTTGATCACGACACCGTCGGGCGCGAGATCGATCATGCCCTTGACGCCAATGGCCAGGATCGAGAGCGTGATCTCGTTCTTGAAATTGAACACCGGCGCCGCCGCCGCCGCCACGCCCGGAACCAGGTGGTAGTCGGCCACGGTGGAGACGCCATCGGCGCGCACCTGGTCGAGCATGGCGGCGATGCCGTCGCTGCTCTTGAGTTCTTCGGGCAGGGCCAGGGTGGCGAGTTCGCGTCCCATCAGGGCGCGGGTGGTACCTTCGGGCAGCCAGGCGGCAAACACCCGGCCGCTGGCCGAGGTGAGCAGGTGCAGCGCCGTGCCGGTGACCACGTTGACCGTGATCGGGCGGTAGGGCCGCACCGAGCGGATGATCACCGGCCCGTTGTCGCTCCAGATGGCCAGGGCGGTGGTCTGGTTGATTTCGTCACGCAGGTCGGCAATCGCGCTCAAGCCGAGCTTGACACGGTCAAGCCGGTCTACCGCCACCAGCCCCAGGCTCAGGGCCAGCGGCCCGAGGTCGTAGCGCGAGGTCATCGGGTCTTGCTCCACCAGCCCCGAGCGCACCAGGCTGACGACGTAGCGGTGCACCTTGGATGCGGGCATGTGCGCCGCAGCGGCAATGTCCTTGAGCATCATCGAGCGGTGGCCGCTGCTGATCGCGTTGAGGATGGTGATGCCGATCTCCAGCGACTGCACGCCGTTCTTGCTGTCACCCTCGCGCGGCGCGGACGCACTGCTCTTCATGTTCAGGCTGCCACCAGGGTTTCCAGGCGCGCGAGTTCGCCCTGCTGGGCAAACTGGGCGATCCAGTGCGCGGCATCGTCGGGCGCGCGCAGGCGCTGGGCCCACTCGGCTGTCACTTCGGCCGAAACCGGATGCGGCGGGAAGTGGATGTGCGAGACCACGCGTGCCACGGTGTCGCCGTCTATCCCCGCCGCCAGCAGCGCCACAGTGAAGCGGCTGGCAGCGTCGCCCTTGCGAAACGCGTGCAGGTTGGCGTTGACGATGCGCTCGCCCTTGCGCTCAAACAGCGCGCGGATCTGCTTTTCGATGGCTTCCATCGGCAGCGGCAGGTGCATCGCCGCCGCACCGAGTGCGGCAATGTTTTGCGCCTTGATGGTGCCGGCCTTGTGCGCCAGACGGGTGGCATCCAGCGCCACCAGGCGCGGTGCCGAAAACAGCACCTGGTGCACCTTGGCCAGATCGGGATAGTCGCTCAGGTTGAGCATGGGCGTGATGTCGCTCACGATCCAGCCATCGGGCTTGAGCAACTGGGTGTAGCGCAGCGCTTCGAGCGGCTCGACCGAGAGCAGCAGGCTGGCGCTGCCCCGGGCGATCAGGTCGCTGGCCACAGGCCGGTCGGACAGGCGCACAAACGCCGACACCGCGCCCCCGCGCTGCGCCATGCCGTGTACCTCGGACTGTTTGAAATACAGGCCCTGCTCGTGCGCGGCGCGGTCGAGCACCGCAGCAATGGTGAGCACGCCCTGGCCGCCCACACCGGCAATGACCAGATCGAAGTTCATGCGCTCACCACCGCAACGTCAATTTTGTGGGCCTTGATTTCCTTGAGCTCCTTGATCTCCTTGGCGTAGGTGACGCAGGCGCGCCGCGCCACGATCACCGACAGGCCCTGGTAGGCCAGCTCTTCGCGGATGGTGGTAATGGTCTGGTGCTTTTTGTGCGCAGTGGGCTCAACGATGCGGATGTGCTTGCGCGCAACCCCCAGGCCGGCCACCAGGTCCACCACCTCTTCGTCGGTGGCCATGGTGGGCTGGCCGCCAGTCATGGCAACGATGCTGTTGTCCAGAATGAAGACCTTGATGTTGGCGTTTTCGCGCGCGGCGTCGAGCAGCGGTGCCATGCCCGAGTGGGTAAAGGTGCCGTCGCCAATGACGCACAGGCTCGGGGTCATGCCCGCGTGCGCCGCGCCAATGGCCATGCCGATGGACGAGCCCATGCACAGGCACGAGTGGATCGCCTGGTGCGGCTCCAGGTAGCCCAGCGAGTAGCAGCCAATGTCGCCCATCACGCGCACGCCCGCGCCGAGTTCGGCAATCACTTCCTTGATGGCGATGTAGGCGTCGCTGTGCGGGCATTTGTCGCACAGGCGCGGCGGGCGGCCCACCAGCACATCGGACAGACCGGCGAGCTGCAGCGCGGGCTGCACTGGCAGGCCAAAACACGGGCGGATGGCGTCCTGGCTGAG
>CAIPBW010000360.1 GCA_903863395.1 uncultured beta proteobacterium | reverse complement strand
GCCAACGATGCTTGACATCACAGCGTCGCACTACGAGCAGGTAAAAAGCCTGTTGGCGCTGCGGCTACCGCAGGTAACGGCCATGGCATTTGGATCGCGGGTGGCGGATTGGCCCTTTGGGCCGGGCAGCAAGCCCTACTCGGATCTGGACATTGCCCTGTGGGGGCTGTGCGCGGCTGACGACAAGGCGCTTGCCCATTTACGCGCCGATTTGGAGGAAAGCTCGCTGCCGTGGCGCGTGGACCTTAGCAACGCCAACGATCTACCCCCGCCCTTGCGCGAATTGGTGCAGCAGCGTGGCGTGCTGCTCCAAGGCGCTTCACGTCCACATGTCACCACCGCGTGAGCGGGTGTTGCTCGGTTCAGCGCTAAAGTAGCCACCATGTCATCTATCACCTCATCCGAAACCGTAGTCCAAACCCAGTTGGACGCCTACAACGCAAAAGACCTTGATGCGTGGCTGGACACCTACGCCAGTGACGCCAAACAATTCGAGTTGGGTGGCAAGCTTCTCGCTCAGGGCCATGCCGAGATCCGGGCACGCACTGCACAGCGCTTTGCGGAGCCCAATCTTCACGCACAACTGCTCAAGCGCGTGACCATGGGTAATGTGGTGATTGACCACGAAACGGTAACGCGCACTTTCCCCGAGGGGCCTGGCACTGTGGAGCTTGTTTGCGTGTACGTTGTTTCAAGCGGAAAAATCCAAAGCGCTTCGTTCAACTTCGGCCCGCAGGTTCTACGCTCCAAACCATAGAGCCAGTGGCATTGCGTTGTGTGTAGCGCGGTGCCTTGCCGGCCTACTTCAGCTTGTAAGTCCCCGTCTGCCGGTTGCAGTTTTGCATGGTGCCGGGCTTGACCTGGGGAAAGTTGCCCAAGGGCAGCACGACGCCACTGGCCTGTATACCTTCGTACTTGCCGGTGCCCGCCACCACTTCGCGCGTCACTTTGCCGTCGCTACCCATGGTCAGGTAGGCGAGTTGCTTGTCGCCGTCGCGGTCCAGTGCTTCGCACATCGTCAATTGGTTGGCCTTGCCGTCAAACGAGGTATTCATGCCCACGCAGCGGAAGGAGGTGTTGTCCATCATGCCGCCGGGCGGGTTGCTGCGCGCGGTGCCCGTCATCTCGTAGCTAAAGCCCATCTGGGTTTTGGAGAAAGCAATGGCGGCCGCCGTGCCCGAGTAGCAACTGGTGAAGTCGTAGTTGCCCTCCTTGGGAAAGGTCTGCGCCAGCGCAGACTGGGCCAGAGCGCACGCCGCCAAGACTCCCGCGCACACGACGCAGCGTTGCAGTTTGTTGATGGTTTGCATGCCCAGACTCCTCCATGTTGACCCACACTGTGCCGATCAGGGTTGGCACCAAACCCTAAGCCAGTCTAGGCAGCGCCAGTGGCGCGATGTTGCGAAACCGCAAGGATGGCCACTCTGTCATTGCGAACGTAGTGAAGCAATCCATGCAGGCATGAAGCCATGGATCGCCACGGCCTGACGGCCTCGCGTTGACGAGGGGCGGTGGTGCAATCTGCGCAGTCCCGCCGCAGGCTAAGATGCAGCCATGACCCAAGCCGCTACGCTCTCCGCTACCGACGCCGTGCCTTTGCGCCAGGACGCGGCCATCATTGGTCTGGTTGGGTTGGCGCATGCCAGTTCGCACTTTGGGCATTTGATTCTGCCGCTGTTGTTTCCGGTGTTTCTGCAGGAGTTTGGACTGAGCTACTCGGAGCTCGGCCTGTTGATGACCAGCTTTTTTGTGGTGTCGGGTGTCGGACAGGCGCTGGCCGGGTTTGTGGTGGACCGGCTGGGCGCGCGCCCGTTGTTGTTTGTGGCGCTTACGCTGTTTGCCGTGGCGTGCTTCGGTGCTTCGCTGGTCACGGGCTATGTGGGGCTGTGGCTGGTGGCGCTGCTGGCCGGCCTGGGCAATGCCACGTTTCATCCGGTGGACTTCACCATTCTCAACCAGCGCGTATCCGCGCCACGGCTGGGCTACGCGTTCAGCGCCCATGGCCTCACCGGCAACCTTGGCTGGGCTACCGCGCCCTTGTTCTTTGCCGGGCTGGGCAGCTTGTGGGGCTGGCGCAATGCGTATCTGGCGGCGTCTGTGTTGTACGTGGCCATTCTGGCGCTGATGCTGTGGCAGCGCGACAAGCTGCTCACGCGCGTGGTGCGGCACGACCCGCAGACGCCGCGTGAGCACGACATGGCGTTCATGAAGCTGCCGGTGGTGTGGTGGTGCTTTAGTTTCTTTTTGCTCTCCACCATGACGCTGGCAGTGATGCAAAACTACTCGGTGCCGATTCTCAAAAACCTCTACGGCGTGAGCTTTCAGGCTGCCACCTACACGCTCACGGCCTATATGCTCTGCGGCGCACTGGGCATGCTGGTGGGCGGCTTTGTGGCGGCGCGCACGGTCCATAGCGACCGCGTGGTGGCGCTGGCCATGACCTGCGGCGCGGCGCTGCTGGCGCTGTGCGGTACCGCCTGGCTGGGTGCCAGCCTGGGCATGGTGGTGCTGGCGGGCACCGGCTTTTCCATCGGCATTGGCGGACCGTCGCGCGACATGATGATCAAGAAGGCCACGCCCAAGGGCGCAACCGGGCGTGTGTATGGGCTGGTGTACTCGGGGCTGGACTCGGGGCTGGCGCTGGGCCCCTTGCTATTTGGCGTGCTGATGGACCGCGCCTGGTACGGCGCCACCCTGGTGGCCGCAGCCGCCGTGCTGCTGCTCAGCGTCGTAGCGGCCCTGGGCGTGGGGCAGCGCACCGCGCGCTGAACCGCATCGGTCAGGGTATGTGGCCAATTCGCTGGCATGATCGGGGCTTGCAATGCAATCCCAGCCTTTAACCATGACCGACAGCCTTTCAGAAGCCACTACCGATATACCCCCCAGCGCGGCAAACACCCCGCCACGAGCGCCCAAGCCCGATGTTTTTCCGGTGCTTGAGCAACTTTCCGCCCTGCACCCACAGCTTTTTGGCGCGGAGTTTCGGCCGCTCAAGCGCGGCATTTTTCAGGATTTGATCGACGCCCACCCCGAGGCGTTTGCGCGCGATGCGCTCAAGGCGGCGCTGGCGTTTCATACCCGCTCCACGCGCTACCTGAGCGCACTGGCTTCTGGCCAACCGCGTCACGATCTGCAAGGGCAGGCGGTGGAAGCCACCGCCCCTGAGCACGTGTACCAGGCGCTGATCGAGGTGTTTCGCCGCCGCCAGAATCGCACGCAAGAGAACCTGACGCCCAAACTGGTTGCGCGTATCGCCCAGGCGTTTACCGCCAGTGGCCTGTCGGCCCCGGCCTACGCCGAGCTGGTGCACGGGCGCGATGAGGCCGCCAACGCCGCATTGGACGAGGCCATGAGCTTGGCCCAGGAGCACGCCGCCAAGGACGAAGCACTGCTACGCGCATTTGAGGCCAGCGGCGCAGCCTCGGTGGCGGCGTTTGCCGACATGTATGGCATGCAGCCGCGCGCCGTGGCCGCTCAGTTGGAGCGCGCACGCACCGGGGCGCAAAGCCGCGCCGCCGTGACAGCGGGGTAGGGCGGTTGAAGATCAGGGCCATCCGTAACCGACATTTCATCGGGCTGTTCTACGGCTCGGTGCTGCTGCTGGCCGTCACCGTGGTGGGCACCGTGGGCTACTGGTACATCGGCAGCCCCAACGCCACCTGGATCGACAGCTTTTACATGACCTTCATCACCATTGCCGCCATCGGCTTTGGTGAAATTGTGGACCTCAGCGCCCACCCCATGGGGCGCTTGTTCACGGTGTTCATTGCCATCGTTGGCATCGGCACCATGAGTTACCTGTTTTCCAACTTCGTTGCATTTCTGATTGATTCGGATCTGAACGCCAACCTGAGGAGAAAGCGCATGGAAAAGGATATTGCCAAACTCAGCGGGCATTACATCGTGTGCGGCATTGGCCGTGTGGGCTCCAACGTAGCCACCGAATTATTCAAGACGCAGCGCGAGCTGGTGGTGATTGAAAACAGCCGCGAGGTACTCGACACCTGGCTGGAGTACCACCCCGACGCCCTGCACCTGCACGACGACGCCGCCGACGATGCTGCCCTGCATCGGGCCGGTATTGCCCGTGCCGCCGGGGTGTTTGCCGTGACTGGCAACGACAGCCACAACCTGATGATTTCGCTCTCGGTCAAGATGCTCAACCCCAAGACACGGGTGGTGGTGCGGCTGCACGACATCCGCAACTCCAGCAAGGCACGGCGCGCCGGTGCCGACGAGATTGTGTCGCCTGACTTTGCTGGCGGAATGCGCATTGCCTCGGTCATGGTGCGCCCGCACGCCGTCAACTTCATGGACCAGATGCTGCACAGCGACGACAACCTGCGCGTAGAAGAAGTGCTGGTGCCCGACACCCTGACCGATACGCCTTTGTCGGCGCTGTTGCCCAAGTCGCCAGACTACCTGGTGATGGCCACGCACGAAAATGGTGAGTGGATTTTCAACCCCCCCGACGACCACCGCATCACCGCCGGAACCGCCCTGGTACTGATGACCAGCCCCGGTGGGCGCGAAGCGGTGGAGAAGCGGCTGCGCGCCTGAACCCCGCGTAACCCGCGCGGCACTGGCACAGGCTACGGGTTTCTCTAGAGCGCCTTGAGCCGCTCCAGCGCCGCGTTGAGCGTCTCGTCTTTCTTGGCAAAGCAAAAGCGCACCACGCGCTGGTCGAAGCCGTTGCCGTAGAAGGCTGACAGCGGGATGGCTGCCACGCCAATTTCGCGTGTCAGCCATTGGCAGAAATCGGCTTCGCTCAAGTCACTAACCTGAGCAATATCGACGCACTGAAAGTAGCTGCCCTGGCACGGCAGCAGTTTGAGGCGGGTGTGCGCCAAGCCCTGGCGGAACAGGTCGCGCTTGCGCTGGTAGAAGGCGCTCAGGCCCAGGTAGGGCTGGGGGTCGGCCATGTAGCTGGCCAGCCCGTACTGCATTGGGGTGTTGACGGTAAACACGTTGAACTGGTGCACCTTGCGAAACTCGGCGCTGAGCGCCTGGGGGGCCGCCACATAGCCCACTTTCCAGCCGGTGACGTGGTAGGTTTTGCCAAAACTCGACGCGATGAAGGCGCGCTCGGCCAGGCCGGGGTAGCGCGCGGCGCTGGCGTGCTCGGCACCATCAAACACCATGTGCTCGTAGACCTCGTCGCTGATCAGCAGTACGTCGGTGGGTGCCAGCAGTTGTTCCAGCGCGAGCATGTCCTGGTGCGACCACACCGTGGCGCTGGGGTTGTGCGGGGTGTTGACGATGATGGCGCGCGTGCGCGGCGTGATGGCAGCGGCGATGGCGGCAAAGTCGGGCCGAAACGTTCCCGGCGTTAGCGCCACGCGCACCGCCACGCCACCGGCCAGTGCAATGTTGGGCACGTAGCTGTCGTAGCAGGGCTCCAGCACAATCACCTCGTCTCCAGGATGCACCACCGCCAGAATGATGGTGATGATGGCCTGGGTAGCACCGGCCGTGATGGTGATCTCGTCTGCCGCGCGGTAGTGGTGGCCGTACAGCGCTTCAATCTTTGCCGCAACGGCCTCGCGCAGCGGAGGCACACCGGTCATGGGCGGGTACTGGTTGTGGCCCGCAAGCATGGCTTGGTTGACGTGCTCCAGCAGCGCCGGGTCGCAGGCAAAGTCAGGAAAACCCTGGCCCAGGTTGACGGCCTTGTGCTCGGTGGCGAGTGCCGACATGACGGTAAAAATGGTCGTGCCGACCGCGGGCAGGCGGGATTGAAGTGGGTTCATGGCGGCAAAAAATCCGTTACGATATGCGGGTTGGCAGACAGCGGTGATCCCGCAGTGTGCCGCAATTTTAGGTCGGTGTCGGGCCAACCCCGGCAACCGGAGACGAGTAAGTGACCATAGGCAGGACACAATCCTGCCAGGAGACACATCGATGAAAACCCAGCAGCCCCTGCGCTTGCACGTACCGGAGCCCTCTGCGCGCCCCGGAGCCGAAACCAATTTTTCCTATCTGCATCTCTCGCCCGCGGGCACGGTGCGCAAACCCCCGCTCAACGTGCAGCCGGCGCAAACCGCCGACCTGGCCTTCAGCCTGATCCGGGTGCTTGACGATGACGGCAAGGCGGTCGGGCCCTGGGCACCCAAGGTGGATGCGGCGGTGCTGCTGCAGGGCCTGCGCACCATGGTCAAGACGCGCATTTTTGACGCGCGCATGCTCATGGCGCAGCGCCAGAAGAAACTCTCGTTTTACATGCAGAGCCTGGGCGAAGAAGCCATTGGTTCGGCGCACGCCATGGCACTGAGTGAAGGCGATATGTGCTTTCCCACCTACCGCCAGCAAAGCTTGCTGATGGCGCGCGCCGTGCCGCTGGTGGAGCTGATCTGTCAGCTCATGTCCAACAATCGCGATCCGCTCAAGGGCCGCCAGTTGCCCACGCTGTACTCGGTGCGCAAGGCGGGTTACTTCACGATCTCGGGCAACCTGGCTACGCAGTTCATCCAGGCGGTGGGCTGGGCCATGGCGTCGGCCATCAAGAACGACACCAAGATTGCCTCGGCCTGGATTGGCGACGGTGCCACCGCCGAGTCGGACTTTCACACGGCGCTCACCTTTGCCCACGTGTACCGCGCGCCGGTGATCCTCAACGTGGTCAACAACCAATGGGCCATTTCCACCTTCCAGGCGATTGCCGGGGGCGAGGGCACCACCTTTGCCGCACGCGGCAACGGCTGCGGCATCCCGTCGCTGCGCGTGGATGGCAATGACTTTCTGGCGGTGTATGCAGCCTCGCAGTGGGCCGCCGAGCGCGCGCGCAGCAACCTCGGGCCCACGCTGATCGAGTGGGTAACCTACCGCGCCGGGCCACACTCCACCTCGGACGACCCCAGCAAGTACCGCCCCGCCGACGACTGGAAGCACTTCCCGCTGGGCGACCCGATTGAGCGATTGAAGGCACATCTCAAGCGCCTCAAACGCTGGTCGGACCCACAGCACGATGCGTTGCAGGCCGAGCTGGAAGCAGAGGTAAGCGCAGCCCAGAAAGAGGCCGAAGCTTTTGGCACCCTGCTCGATGGCCACATTCCGGGGGCCGCGTCGATGTTCGAGGATGTGTACAAGGAGATGCCCGCGCATCTGAAGGAGCAACTCAGGCAAGTGGAGGCATCAGCATGAGCACGCACAGCGATGATGGCGTCAAAACCACGCCCATGACCATGATTCAGGCGCTGCGCTCGGCCATGGACGTGATGCTCGAGCGCGACCCCAACGTGGTGGTGTTTGGCCAGGACGTGGGCTATTTCGGCGGCGTGTTCCGTTGCACCGAAGGCTTGCAAAAGAAGTACGGCACCTCGCGCGTGTTTGACGCGCCCATTTCCGAAGGTGGCATTGTCGGCGCGGCGGTCGGCATGGGTGCCTACGGGCTGCGCCCGGTGCCCGAGATCCAGTTTGCCGATTACTTTTATCCGGCCTCGGACCAGATCGTCTCGGAAGCGGCGCGTCTGCGCTACCGCTCGGCGGGCGAGTTCACCGCGCCCATTACCATCCGCATGCCCTGCGGCGGCGGCATTTACGGCGGGCAGACCCACAGCCAGAGCCCGGAGGCGCTGTTCACCCAGGTGTGCGGACTGCGCACCGTGATGCCCTCCAACCCCTACGACGCCAAGGGCTTGCTGATTGCCTCCATCGAGAACGACGACCCGGTGATCTTTCTGGAGCCCAAGCGGCTCTACAACGGGCCGTTTGACGGCCACCACGACAGCCCGGTGGTGCCGTGGTCCAAGCACGCTCTGGGCAATGTGCCCGAGGGCTACTACAGCATTGCGCTGGAGACTGCCAGCGTCTATCGGCCTGGAGCGCAGGTCACGGTGCTGGCTTACGGCACGATGGTGTTTGTGTGCGAGGCCGCAGCGCGCGAGACCGGCATTGACGCCGAAATCATCGACCTGCGCAGCCTGTGGCCGCTGGATTTGGAGACCATCGTCGCCTCGGTCAAGAAGACGCGCCGCTGCGTGGTGGTGCATGAGGCCACGCGCACCTGCGGCTACGGCGCCGAGCTGATATCGCTGGTGCAGGAGCATTGCTTCTACCACCTGGAGGCCCCCATTGAGCGCGTCACCGGCTGGGACACGCCCTATCCGCACGCCCAGGAGTGGCTGTATTTTCCGGGCCCCAAGCGCGTGGGCGCTGCGTTGCAACGTGTACTGGAGGCGTGATGGGAACCTACATCATCAAGACACCGGACATCGGTGAAGGCATTGCAGAAGTGGAACTCGTGGCCTGGCACGTCAAACCCGGCGACAAGGTGGTGATGGACCAGGTGCTGGCCGATGTCATGACCGACAAGGCCACGGTGGAAGT